>CACYWT010000034.1 GCA_902778175.1 uncultured Ruminococcus sp.
CCGTCTGGCGGTAGGAGTGATTCACTGATCCACAGTATCTCTAAACAGTATAGCATATTGTCCTTGGAGAGGGACATTAAACACTACTACTTTATAATAAAAAGGAATGATAATATGGAACATAGGAAAATAAGGCGAAACAGACTTCAATGCAAGCTGTGCGGAGATATAATAGAATCAAAGTATACACATGATTATGTAATGTGCAGCTGTAAGAAATGTGCGATTGACGGAGGCAAGGAATATGTCCGTTTCAGTGCGCCTAAGCCAGATGATGTTATATTTCTGACGGAATATGAAGATAATAAGGATTGACTTATGCATCTGAGACATACTATCAACAGGTCATAATATCAGCAGTAAAGCTTTCTGAATAACTTTTCACTGAACTTTTATTCAGAAACTTGACAACGGCAAAGTACTGTGGTATAATATCATTATACTGAAAAAACATTCAGAGAAAATATTTTCAGAAAAGATGTGGTACTATGTTTATCGGCAGAGAAAAAGAACTCAGGCAGTTAAATGCCGAGCTTTCCTCATGGAAACGCAAAACGGCGGTGCTGGTCTACGGCAAGCGCAGAGTTGGAAAATCCACGCTTTTGAGTGAAGCTGCAAAGAGCTTTGAGGGTGTTGTCATCAACCATATGTGCGTGACAAGCACCTTTGAGGGCAATATGGAGCTGATTATCCGCTTCGGCTCTCTCTTCGAGATGATGGATTACCTGAAAACACTGGACAAAAAGATACTTCTCATCATCGACGAGTATCCATATCTGAAACAGACCAAAAAGAAAAACGAGGTCGATTCCTATATGCAGGCGGTCATCGACAGGCTGCCCGAAAATGTCAAGCTGGTACTCTGCGGTTCGTACATCACGGTGATGAAGGAGCTGCTCGAAGAGGGCAATCCGCTGTTCGGCAGGTTCTCATTGATACAGCATATCCGTGACTTTGACTACCTTGATGCAGCGAAATTCTATCCCGATCTTTCTGTTCGTGACAAGGTGGCTTTCTATGCCGTGTTCGGTGGAAGTCCCTATGTTCTGGAAAATCTTGATACGGGTGAATGTCATGCTCAAAGAGATACAGAAGACTTTCGATGCAAGGATTCTGGAAATTCTCGGCAACGGCAAGAAGCGTTACAGCGAGATACGGGACAAAATAGCGAACAGCGAGACAGGTCTGCTCGATAAGCAGTTGAAGATACTTCTCGACATGGAGACCATTCAGAAAACCGAGCCGATCAACCGCCGGAACGACAAGAAAAAGCAGTTCTATGAGATCGTGGATAATCTGATGCGGTTCTATTTCACGTTCATTTTCGGCAAGGCGGGAACGATCGCCCGTATCGGTGAGGAGCAGTTTTACAACCGGAATATTGATGCTGTACTGGAGCAATTCGTCAGCAGACGGCTTGAAGGCATCGCTCTGCAATACTTCCATAGAGCTGCTATGCTCGGCTTATATCCCGACATTGACGATTTCGGCAGCTATTGGTATGATGACCCTGTCACGAAGACCAACGGCGAGTTTGACTGCGTGATACGGCGTGGAGAGCAGTATGATTTCTACGAATGCAAATACTTCGATCGCCCCATGACGCTTGAAGAATGCCGTCAGGAAAAGGAACAGCTTGACAGCATCAAGGGCATCACCGTGTTGGGCGTGGGCTTTGTCTGCACGGGAGAATTTGATTTTGAGGGTGCTGAGGGGTTCACACTCATTGACGGAAAAGCACTGTACTTCAACGAATGAAAAAAGCCGCCGCTCAGGACGAACCTGAACGGCGGTTTATGATTCTTGTCACACGATTTTGTCATCCGTCTTGTCATCCACTTAGAATTTAGGGTGACAAATGGGTGACAAATCGCATTTTTGAGCTGTTTGGCAAATTTTGTTAAATTTCTGAAATTCAGAAAACAACGTATTTTAGCCCTTCATAGCCTCTTCAACAGCAACTGCGCAAGCAACAGTATAAGACCCATCATTTCAACGTGAGCCGGAACGGAGCTGGAGCCTGCAAACTGTGCGTCGGAGTGCATACGTCCCATGGTGTCGGTCATGCCGTAGGAAGCAGGACCTGCAGCCATGTTGTCGGGATGAAGTGTACGGCCTGTGCCGCCGCCTGATGCAACTGAGAAGTACTTCTTGCCCTGCTCGTTACATTCCTTCTTGTATGTGCCTGCAACAGGATGCTGGAAACGTGTCGGGTTGGTTGAGTTACCTGTGATGGAAACGCCAACGTGCTCATGATGCATAATTGCAACGCCTTCCTGAACATCATCTGCGCCGTAGCATTTAACAGTAGCGCGGAGTCCTGTTGAATAGGGCTTCTCATATACTACGTTAAGTGTAGCGGTCTTGTAATCGTACTTTGTTTCTACATATGTAAAGCCGTTGATTCTGGAAATGATCTGTGCAGCGTCTTTGCCAAGACCGTTGAGGATAACTCTCAGGGGCTTCTGACGAACCTTGTTTGCTTTTTCTGCAATACCGATTGCGCCTTCAGCAGCAGCAAAGGATTCGTGACCTGCCAGGAAACAGAAACACTCGGTTTCTTCTTCAAGCAGCATCTTGCCGAGGTTGCCGTGTCCAAGACCGACCTTTCTGTGGTCTGCAACAGAACCCGGGATACAGAAAGCCTGTAAGCCTTCTCCGATAGCAGCAGCAGCGTCAGCAGCGCGGCGGCAGCCCTTCTTGATAGCGATAGCTGCGCCTACAGTGTATGCCCAGCAAGCATTCTCAAAGCAGATAGGCTGGATCTTCTTTACCTGTGCATATACGTCAAGACCTGCGTCTTTTGTGATTTTTTCAGCTTCTTCAACAGAAGCGATGCCATAGCTGTTAAGTACGGCATTGATCTGGTCGATTCTTCTCTCATATGATTCAAACAGAGCCATTTTATTACTCCTTTCTGGGGTCGATGATCTTTGCAGCGTCAGCTACGCGGCCGTACTGACCCTTAGCCTTTTCCCAAGCCTCATTCGGGCTGTCACCGTTTTTGATGAAGTCTGTCATCTTGCCGAGGCTTACGAACTGATATCCGATGACCTCATCATTTTCGTCGAGAGCGATGCCTGTTACATAGCCCTCAGCCATTTCAAGATAACGAACGCCCTTAGCCTTGGTAGCGTACATTGTACCGACCTGTGATCTCAGACCCTTGCCGAGATCCTCAAGGCCTGCGCCTACTGCAAGTCCGTCGTCGGAGAAAGCGCTCTGGCTTCTGCCGTATACGATCTGGAGGAAAAGCTCACGCATAGCGGTATTGATAGCGTCGCATACAAGGTCGGTATTCAGAGCCTCAAGGATAGTCTTACCCTGGAGTATCTCTGCTGCCATAGCTGCTGAATGGGTCATACCCGAGCAGCCGATAGTTTCGACCAGTGCTTCCTCGATAACGCCGTTCTTGACGTTAAGTGAAAGCTTACAGGCACCCTGCTGCGGTGCGCACCAACCGATACCGTGTGTGAAACCGGAGATATCTCCGATTTCCTTGGCATGAACCCACTTACCCTCTTCAGGTATCGGAGCCGGCTCATGCTTTGCGCCCTTTGCTACAGGGCACATAAGTTCAACCTCTTTTGTGTAAATCATTTTGATCTCCTTTCGTTTATCTGTTTGGAAAAACAGAAGATATGAGATTTTAGAAAATTGAATAGAATTCTCTAGGATGTATTCCACCCTGACAAATAAATTATAATATTTTTTTATGCAAATTTCAAGAATTAATTTGAATTTTTATGATATTTTATTGTAAATCAATAATAATAATCATTGTTTGGTAATATATGCCAAAATAAAGACGGCTGTTTTTTCACTCAGCCCGATGATAGCTCCGGTATTGCCGTAAAATAATGAAATTTCAGGCACTGCGTAAGCATCAATGCTCCGGGAATATTTTGATTATTGTAAGATATTGACCAGGTTGAAAAAATATGGTACAATTATACAAATATTACTATTGGAGGTATAGTCATGGGTCTGTTCAGTAAAAAAGAATACTATGAAATGTCGGAAAAACAGTTCAAGGAAATGAAAAAATTCTATAAGAAACTCGGATACGGCGACAAGCAGGTGAAAAAACTCTGTTCTGCCTGCTTTGGCGCAGAAATACGCTCAAGCGAAAAGACCAGTTATCACAATAACTGGGAATTTTACAGAAATGTTTCGGGCTTTGACGGCATAAGCGCGGCATTTGGCGGTTCAAAAAAAGGAAGAGGAATGGCAAAGATGGCTTCAGGTATGAGCGCTCCGTCAGGTATGCCGGTTGACGGCGGCGCCGTACTGATGGAAGATATGTGTATGTGTGAGCCTGCCATGCCTGCGCCGATGCCTGCCATGCCTGCTGCCCCCGTACCGGAATTCAATACGGCAAAGACCCATGTTGCTCCTGAAATAGAAGAGGCAGCTCCCCTTGACAGACCGCAGATGATTTTTTCCGCAAATGTCAATACCGCGTCATGGTCGTACCTCAGAAGCAGGATATTGATGAACAAACCGATCGACAGCAGTTTTATCCGCATTGAGGAGCTTGTCAATTCATATCATTACAAGCTGAAAAAGGCGAAGGACGACGATCTTTTCTCCGTCGGAATAGAACACGGAAAATGTCCGTGGAATGATGACGCAGAGCTTATGTTCCTCGGACTGAGGGGAAAAAAGGCTGACAAGAAGGTTAAACAGAATCTTGCTTTCCTTGTTGATGTTTCGGGAAGTATGGAAAATCGCTGGATACTTGTACAGATGTCGATGATGTCAATAATAAGCAAGCTCGGTGAGGGCGACAGGATCTCGATAATCGCATATTCGGACAATACCGTGACGGTAACAAAGCAGATGGACTGCGGCAGCGCCGACAAATGCATAGAAGAGGTCATGAAGATAGACGGTATCGGCGGCTGTACCAACGGCAGCGAGGGTCTTACAAATGCATATAAGTTCCTTGAGGAGAATTATGACGAGGCGGCAAATAACCGTGTGTTCATATTTACCGACGGAGATTTCAATTTCGGAATAACCGAAGAGGGAGGTCTTGCCGGCTTTATCAAGAAAAAGAGGGAAACAGGCATTTTCCTTTCCGTTGTCCGCTACGGCATGAATAATTTCAAGGACGACAATATGGAGGCTCTTGCCCGCAACGGAAACGGCAATTATACCTTTGTTGCAAATCCTGCCGATATTATGGATAATCTTCACGACAAGCTGATATCCAATCTTGTGACGGTCGCCAAGGACGTAAAGATATCTGTCGAGCTTAATCCGCATTTTGTAAAGAAATACCGTCTTATCGGATATGATTCGAGGGTGCTGACCCAGCAGGAATTTCATGATACCGGGAAAGCGACAGACGGCATAGGTTCCGATCATAATGTTGCCGCCCTGATAGAATTTACGAGAGGTGAGGCTGAACAGACGTATTCGACGAGATATGTGAATTCGGAAAGCTCCGGGAATACCGATGAATTTGCTTTTATCGAGATACATTACAAGAACGCGGAGGGTGAGAACCTTGTCATGACAAAGACCGTAGGTATTGATGAATTTAATGAAACGGGTGAGAAGAATCTGCCTGTTGCGTCGTTGCTTGCGGCATTCGGACTGACGGTGAAAAATTCGGAGTATAAGGGGAAGGCTGACAAGGCACTTCTTTCATCATTGCTCAGTGAACTGACAGATGACGAAGATGATGACGAAAAGGATAACTTTGGTCATTTTGCAGTGATAAAAAAATATATAGGTACATAATAAAAATAGGGACGCCCGGAAATGAAAGGGCGTCCCTTTGGCGTTTGTTCCGGTATAAAAAACAGAGCTGCCGCATTTTCAGTGCAGCAGCCCGTTTTTTTACTTTACATAGGATCTATAGGTTTTCATCAGTCTTGTGATATATTCATGGAAAGACATATTTGATTTGTTTGAGGAGGTGAATTTTCCGTCAAGACTGAATCTGAATGTGTGTTTGACGTTTGCAAATTTTACCGACGGCGTGATATAAGACTGATAGGTATTCTTTGCCTTGTTGTATTCCTTCTCAAATTCGGATTCGTTCCACAGCGGCAGAGCGGCGACCTTTTTCAGTTCGGCGGTGTATTTGTTTCTGAGTAAGCCGTTAGTCTTAGTGATCTGCTTTATCATCGGGTTAGCCTGATTCTGTCCTGCGCCTGCTGCGCGGTCTGAATACGGTGACTGCCCCGTCATTCCGGTGCCGTCGGGGTTATAGCCCATTGTGACGCCGAGGGTGCGGTCGTTGTCGTATACAATGAATATAGCCTTGCCGTTATCCTTGCGGAAATAAACATAGTGGTTATTGTAATTATTGCGGATATCGTCGGGATCTCCGGCAAAATAGCTTGCAGCCATGAATTTGCAGAAATAATCAGTATCAATTACCTTTTCAAGTCCGGATAAAGTCGGGTTTCCGTTTATCACGGAAAGAAGGTTTTTGAGTGATTCGTGTTTTGATTTCTTTTCGTTTGTTTTGAGGTTGAAATTATATTTCTTTCCCTTATCCTCATCGGCAACTCCGTATGTGACCTGATTCTTCACATAGTTTGCAGGAGAATTTGTCCAGCCGACCTTGTAGAGATCGCCGCCGAGTGCGAATTCGGGAAGATAACGCTCAAGGAAGGTCTTGTCAACAGGCTCGTACAAAGAGAATACGCCGTAATTTTCGTTATTGAACTTTATCTGTGTCAGACCGATATTCTGGGCAAGCACTCCGCTCTGGCGGAACATTTTTGCTGCATATATCTCTCTGATATATGTATCGTCGAAATTGCGGTTCCATTTGAGGTCAAGCTTTTTCAGTGTGGCAAAGCGGCGGTTCTTGCGCGCTTTTTTATCTTCGTCTGTCCATTTCTTTGCGTCGCTGCCGTAATAGGTCTTGTCGTCGAATGTTTCGGTGAAGCTCAGCTTGTAATGAGTAAGATTGAGCTTTCCCGTTTTCTTGTCATAAACGGGTTCGAGCGACATATTACCCTTCAGACGAATTCCGACTTCATCAATAGTATATGTTTTTCCGCCGACGGTGATCGAAAGGTCGCATTTGCGGTAGATCGGTGATTTGGAATGTTTGTCCTTGTAGGTATAATAATCCTTATTGAGCTTATCCATTTCAGTCTTTGACATAGTGATGCTGACAGTTACCTTGCTGCTCAGGTCAAAGAGCTGATTGTATGTATTGATATCTCCGATCTCCGTTGATACGGGCGTCGGGGTGTTTTCCGGGGAGGGGGTGCTGTTTTCCTGAGCCGGAGTGCTGTTTTGCTGAGAGGGGGTACTGCTTTGCTGAGGCTTTGTTGTATTGTTGTTTCCGGAATTATTATTGTTTTTGTCGGAGGGCTTGCTGCTGTTTGAATTACTGTCAGGCTTATTGCTGGTATTGTTATTTGTACTGCTGTTGTTAGCCGGCTTGCTTGTGCTGCTGTTTGCCTGAGAGGAATTACTGCTGTTTTCGGCAGGTCTGCGCTTTGTGTTATCGGCAGGTGTGCTGCCGGAATTATTGCTGCCCTGACTGCTCTGAGCCGTACTGTTCTGAGAAGAAGTGTTTTTGCTTGACTGACTGTTTGCGGAAGAAGTATTGTCTGTTTTTGAAGAAACGGCACTGCTCTGATCTGATGATGACTGTGACAGGCTTTCGGCTGAGGCTGATGAATCGTCTGAGCTTTCATCTCCGGATAATGATGTGCTTTCCGGTTGGCTGGTGTTTTCATTCTGTTCCTGATCTGTTGTTTCGGTGATGCTGCTGTCAGTATGAGAGGTATTGCCCTGATTGTTTCCGCCTGCGCCGGTGCAGGAAGAAAGCAATGAGGCGGCTATGATGACAGAAAGCAAGGCTGCGAGTTTTCTTTTCATTGGTTTTTCCGCCCTTCATTTTTTATAATATTCAATTAAATTATAAATTGATATTATTCTATTGTCAACAGACAAAAATACTATAAAACGATTATATTTTTAACACAATACATTTATCGTCGTCTGCCCGATTTCGGGAATTGACCGACAGGCAATAAAAATTTATAATTAGTGTTTTATATGCCGCAAAACTATGTTATAATATAATATTATATCGGTGAATCTTTATGAATTATTTTTGCTGCGGAGGCATTTATGGATATCAGGATCAATGATGTATTGGAAATGAAAAAACCTCATCCCTGCAAAACAGGGGATAATAAAAGCTTTCTCGTTCTCAGGATAGGAATGGATTTCCGGATCCGGTGTCTTGGCTGCGGTCATGAGGTCATGATCCCCAGAGCAAAGGCGGAAAAGAATATCCGCCGCCTTATCCGGGGAGGAGAAGTTGTTTTTCCGCAGAAAAAATCACCCGACAATACCTGATACGGAGTAATGAAATGTTAGATAAACTTGAAATCTTTGAAAGCAGATATGAGGAGCTTTCCGCAAAGCTCTGCGACCCGGATGTGGCGTCATCGGCAGAAAAATATACCGCAGCCGTGAAGGAACTCAAAACCGTGGAGCCTGTTGCGCTGAAATACAGGGAATATAAAAACTGCCGGCAGGAGCTTTCTCAGACAAGGGAGCTTATCAGCGAAGAGGACGATCCTCAGATGCGCTCTCTGGCTCAGGAGGAAGCCGCTGAGCTTGAGAAAAGGATCGCTTCTCTGGAGGAAGAGCTGCGTATACTTCTTCTGCCGAAGGATCCGAACGATGACAGGAATGTTATCATAGAGATACGCGCAGGCGCAGGCGGCGAGGAGGCGGCGCTTTTTGCGGCGGTGCTTTATCGTATGTATTCGATGTATGCCGTGAAAAAGGGCTGGAAAACCGAGCTTGTCAATGTCAATGATACCGGGCTTGGCGGTTATAAGGAAATAAGCTTCATGATAACAGGAGCCGGCGCTTATTCAAGGCTCAAATTTGAAAGCGGGGTGCATCGCGTCCAGCGTGTACCGGAAACCGAAACTCAGGGCAGGATCCATACGTCAACGGTTACCGTTGCGGTACTTCCCGAGGCGGAAGATGTCGAACTGAATATTGATCCTGCCGATCTGAAAATAGATACCTTCCGTTCCAGCGGAGCAGGCGGTCAGCATATCAATAAGACCGAATCCGCTATCCGTATCACTCATCTGCCTACAGGACTTGTCGTGGAATGTCAGGACGAGCGCAGCCAGTATAAAAATAAGGATAAGGCCATGAAGGTCCTTCGTTCGCGGCTGCTTGAAGCCGAGCGCGAAAAACAGCAGGGAATGGTCGCTGCCGAGCGCAGACAGCAGGTCGGCACCGGCGACAGGAGCGAGCGTATACGCACATATAACTATCCGCAGGGGCGCGTTACCGATCACAGGATAGGGCTGACGCTTTACAGGATCGAGGATATCCTCAACGGTGATCCCGATGAGATAATCGACGCCCTTATTGCTGCCGACAGGGCGCGTCAGCTTGAAGAAAACGAAAACTGATATACTGTTACCCGGGAGGAAAAGCATATGGCAAGAGTAAAAAGCAATTTTGCCGGAGGCGCATGGGAAAAGGCAAAGTTCATTATGGCTTTGCTGTGCCTTATCATAATGGTTATACAGGTCAAATCAGGTATTGATATGATAAATGCGAATAATAATCTTCCGCCTCTGGTCACGGATTTTGATTCGGTTTCCGCAGGACAAAGCATTCGCGGTGTGATCACCCATTTTGAAGGTATGATAGATACCCAGAAAGAAATGGAGGTCGCAAACGGAGCAGGAAAACTTGATCTCAGCCAATCCGGCAATATCGAAGAAGTTAATATGTATGTCTATGTCACGGAAAGTAAACATATTCTTATCTTCAGAACAAAAAAAGATACTCCCATAAGTTCTCAGTTATCAGAATTAAACTCACAGAAGAGGGACAGTGTACAGTTCCGCGGATATGTCCGTGAAATGAAGGATAATACCCATACTATCCTTAATACATATCTGATCTATAACAATTTTATGAAGAAAAACGATATTCCCGGCAGTATGCAGGCGGCGATCACGGGGCTTGAGGTCGATATAACGACCCCGGACGATAAAATTTCGGATAAGGCAATAACCGCCACATTTATCGGCGCAGTGCTGATGCTTCTGCTGGCTCTGCTCCTGCTGAGGAAATCATTCAAGGATATGGTAGAAACATTATATTTCCGCAAGCATCCCGAAAAGGAAAAACGCCTTCTTTCGCGTGACGGCGTGATATTTGAGAACGAAGGAATGTATAAGGGCGCAGAGGATACAAAGGGAGAATTTTTTGTTAATACCGAACATAATATACGCGGTGAGGGAAATCTCTCAAAAGAACCTGAGGATCTTATGACGCATATGATTTCGGAGGAAGAATTATTCTATCAGGGCGGTCTGAATGAAGAGGGCAATTTCTATGTTGACAGCGAGAATAAAACAGTAACGGGATACGGTGATCCCGATGAAGATAATATGCTGAAAAAATACTGATATCATAACAGGAAGGATATAATGAAAACTTTACTTTTATCATCAGAATATGCCGACATAAAAACGGCTGCGCAGATAATCAGGAACGGCGGAGTTGTGGCAATGCCGACCGAAACGGTATACGGTCTTGCCGCGGACGCGCTCAACGGCGAAGCGGTCAGGAAAATATTCAGGGCAAAGGGCAGACCTGCGGATAATCCGCTGATCGTACATATTTCCGAGCTTTCACAGATATACAGTCTTGTGCGTGAATTTCCCGTCAAGGCGCGCAGGCTTGCTGAAAAATTCTGGCCCGGTCCGCTTACCATGATCCTTCCGAAATCAGCGCTGATACCTGATGAGGTAAGCGCAGGGCTTGATACTGTGGCTGTGCGATTTCCGTCGCACCCGACGGCAAGGCAGCTGATCTCATTATCTGCTCCGCTTGCCGCACCTTCAGCCAATCTTTCGGGCAGTCCCAGCCCGACGTCGCTGCGTCATGTCAGGGACGATATGGACGGCAGGATAGACGCTATAATAGACGGCGGCGATTGCGAGGTCGGTGTCGAATCGACAGTTATAACCCTTGCAACGCCGATACCCGAGCTGCTTCGTCCGGGCGGGATAACCTTTGAGCAGCTGAAGGATACGATAGGTGAGATAATCATTAACAGCGCCGTGATCAATCCTCTGGGCGAGGGTCAGCAGGCGGCAAGCCCCGGAATGAAATACAAGCATTATTCCCCGAAAGCAGAGGTCGTCCTGCTTGACGGGGACAAAGAAGGCTTTTACGAATATATCAGAAAATACGGAAAAGCAGGCGAAGCCGTTCTCTGCTACAATGAAGATCTCGGACATTTCAGTCTGCCGTGTATTTCCATCGGGTCGGAGCATGATTACCGCACACAGGCTCACAGGCTTTTTACTGCGCTGAGAATGGTCGATGAAGAAGGCATAGCGAAGGTTTATGCTCATTGTCCCGAAAAAAGAGGGATAGGACTTGCAGTCTACAACCGTATCATACGCGCCGCAGGATTCAATATCGTTAAGCTTCGATAGAGTGTGGATTGTGGGGATTAAACTGTACCAGACAGAAAAAGTGGTTAGTGACTATTTTTAACCACTAACCACTATTCACTAATCACTATAATGTCCTTTGCACTGATAGATTTCAATTTGCTCATCAGTAACACGATAAACAAGGCGGTTCACTTCGTCTATATGCCTGCTCCATAAACCACTCATATCGCCTCGGAGCTGTTCGGGTTTGCCGATGCCGTCAAAAGGATCACGAGCTATCTCTTTGAGTAAAGTGTTGATGCGTTTAAGAGTTTTTTTATCCTGTGTCTGCCAATAAAGGTATTCTTCAAATGCTTTTTCGGTGAATGTCAGTTTACTCATCGGCAAGCCCTTCCAATTCTTCAAAAGTTTTGGTAATGGTCTTTCCGGCTTTCATCTGCTCGACACTTTCGTGAAGTGCTTTCATATTTGATTCACTGTAAAACGGATCAATCGAAACCTCGAACGGCAAACGCTTTTCTCTTGACATCTTTTTTGCAAGCATGATAACAGCAGTTGTCATAGTCATTCCAAGTTCATTGCAGATAGTATCAAAATCCTTTTTTAGTTCATCATCCATTCTGATGCTTACAGTAGTCTGTGCCATAGTAACACGCTCCTTTCATTTATTATGATAGCATATGTTTAATACATTGTCAATATGTTGTATTAATTCTGGCTATCAGGAGGTAAAAAAGAAAGATTAATTTCTGATAAATACAAAGAAAATGAGTGAGGTTAGAATATGAATAATAAGCGTTATGAAATTAATACGGTATTAAATTTTGCGTATTTTTTCATTTCATTATTAATAATATTTTCATCATGGATTCTGAAAATTGATTTTTTTATTTATAACGAAAGTGACCCGTTATACTTCAGATTGTCAAATACTAAAGATATAGCAGAGTATTTCAGAACACAAGAATATAATTTCCTACTGATTATTTCCCTGATTGTTATATTGTATATGATAATCAATTCCATTTTCTTTCTTGCAACAAGAAAAAAATATTTGTTGAGCAATACCTCGAAAAAAATCAATTATTTTTTTATTGTTTCCCTTATGATAAATTTTATTGTAATTATGTTATGCGGTTTAATCGTTCCATGGTTAACAAATTCTTTTATACTCAATTCAGGAGATCAAGTTGATATAATGCCTATCGTGAATCATTTTTACTATCTACCAATAGATATATTAATTTTGATTATGTTGATTGAAATTTTTGTAGTAAATCTTACTCATTTTTTGAAACCAACATTGTATTATAAAAGCTTTATTATGCATTATACTATACTACCTTTTGCTTTTCTTCCTTTGTTTTTTATATAATCATTGCCTTTTTTTACAATCTTTTAAGTAGGTTTAGATATGTATGGTTAATGAGTGCCTGTTTCAGCGCAGAACCGCCCAATGCGGTTCTGTACGGCGGCACACTGCCGGCAGGGAAGGGGTATTATGAGTAAAAAAATAGTTATAGGTCTGACCGGACAGACAGGCGCAGGCAAAACGACTGTCAGCAAATTTGCTGAGGAACTCGGGTGTTATATTGTCAATGCCGACGCTGTTGCAAAAGAAGCGCTTGCTCCGGGGTCGGAATGTCTTAAAAGACTTGCGGATTTTTTTGGAAGTGATATAATAGATGACAGTGGCTGCTGCAGAAGGAAACTGCTGGCAAAAAGGGCTTTTTCCGATAAAGAAAAAACTGCAGTGCTGAGCGGGATTACTCATCCGTGGATAATCAGCAAAAGCGCGGAATATATCCGTGACGGACTTGAAAAAACGGATATAGTTCTGTTTGACGCTCCTCAGCTTTACGAAAGCGGAGGCGACAGTCTGTGTGATATCGTTATCGCCGTGACCGCTCCGGAAGAAGTACGTCTGCAAAGGATAATGAACAGGGACGGTATAGACAGATCCGCCGCTTTGCTCAGGATCAACGCACAGCATAACGAGGATTATTATACAAGCCGTGCGGATCATGTAATAGACGGGAGCATGGAACGGGATTCTGTTAGGCGGAAGATCGGATCAGTTATCGGAGATCTGCGCAAAGGTGATAAACGACCGGAACAGTGAAACGTGAAAAGGAATATGAATAAGGGGTCAGGATATGGGAAAGAAAATACTGAGGTTCTGTGTCTGCATAGTGCTGATATCGGCAGTGCTCGTGGGAGCATCTTTCGGTATGAAAACACTTAATGAAAAATATACGGAGGCATCGTTTCCGCTGAAATATCAGAAAGAGGTCGAGGCTGCCGCGGAACGCTACGGCGTGGATAAATACCTTGTTTACGGAGTGATAAAGACCGAAAGCAATTTCGATCCCGATGCAAGATCCCATGTCGGCGCAACGGGGCTTATGCAGCTGATGCCCGAAACCTTTGAATGGATACAGACCTATTATGTTGACGAAACGTATGATAAGTATAAATTTGAGGATCTCAGCGATCCTGTCCTGAATATAGATTACGGGACGAATATCCTGTCAATACTTATTGATATGTATGACGGGGAAGAGGATACGGCTGTCTGCGCATATAATGCAGGCATAGGCAATGTCAATTTGTGGCTTGAGGACAGCCGCTATTCCGATGACGGAAAGACGCTAAAGGAAGTGCCTTTCCCCGAAACGGATAATTACAGGCATATGGTCGCTCAGAACAAGAGCTGCTACAAAGCCTATTATTCCGATAAAGAAAACATAAAAAAGTGATCAGAAGAAAGGAAGTAAGTACTATGTCAGAGGAAAAAAACAAAAAAAGCGAGGCTGCACTGCTTAAAGAAAAGCTGTTCCGCAGCAGGAAAAGCGGCTGTGTCAGAGTCAGCGCAGAAGAGATCAGAATGGCTGACGATTACTGCGAGGAATACAAGAATTTCCTCAATAAAGCCAAAAATGAGCGTGAGGCTGTTGCCTATGCTATCGACGCGGCAAAAAAGGCGGGATTTACGGAATATGACCGCAAAAAGACCTATGCTGCCGGCGACAGGGTATATGTCAATAACCGCGGAAAGGCTTTGATGCTTGCCGTTATCGGTAAAAAAGGAACACATGACGGAGTTCGTCTTGGTATTGCGCATATTGATTCTCCCCGTCTTGACCTGAAGCCGAACCCGGTATATGAATCGAATGATCTTGCTATGTTCAAGACGCATTACTACGGCGGCATCAAAAAATACCAGTGGCCGACTGTTCCGCTTGCGCTTCACGGAGTGATCGCTCTCAGGGACGGCAGTACAGTTGATGTCACTGTAGGTGAGGAAGAATCGGAGCCGTGTTTCTGCGTTACCGATCTTCTGCCGCATCTTGCAGTGGAACAGATGTCACAGGTCATGACAAAGGCGTTCAACGGGGAACACCTGAATGTACTTGTCGGCAGCAGACCGTTCAATACCGATGAGGAAAGCGAAAGTGTAAAGCTCAATGTACTGAATATTCTTTTTGAAAAATACGGTATCACCGAGGACGATTTCCTTTCCGCTGATCTTAATATGGTCCCTGCGTTCAAGGCGAGGGATCTGGGCTTTGACCGTTCGATGATAGGAGCTTACGGTCATGACGACCGTGTATGCGCATATCCTGCGCTTACGGCGGTGATCGACGCCAAGGATCCGGAGCAGACCATAATCACCGTCCTTACCGACCGCGAGGAGATCGGCAGCGACGGCAATACGGGAATGAAAAGCACCTATCTTGCGGATTTCATAGCTGATCTTGCAGCCTCCGACGGAGAGCAGCTCCGTCATGTCATGGCGAAAAGCACCTGTCTTTCCGCAGATGTAAACGCGGCATTTGATCCGACCTATGCGTCGGCATTCGAGGCAAACAATTCTTCATATATCAACGGCGGCGCGGTGATCACAAAATATACAGGCAGCGGCGGAAAATATTCGACCTCCGATGCTTCCGCAGAATATATGGCATATATCCGCAGGGTACTGGACGAAAAAAAGGTTCTCTGGCAGACAGGCGAGCTTGGAAAGGTTGACGGCGGCGGCGGCGGAACAATAGCAAAATTCGTTGCAAATCTCAATGCGGACGTTGTTGATCTCGGCGTACCTGTTCTTTCCATGCACGCTCCGATGGAAGTTGTGTCAAAGCTTGATGTATACATGACATACAGGGCGCTTTACGAATTTTATCTTTACTGATGCTCGTGACGGCGCTGAAAATCCCCGACAGTCAAGTCTGCCGGGGATTTGTTTATATTATTAACTTTTTGCCGTAAACCTCAAATCTCATTTTGCCGCCGCAGAAGACATTCATATCAATGAATCTTTCCTCTCCGTCATACCCTTCAAGCTGCTGTTTGTCTGTATATTGCCAGAATGTCCATTCTCTTCCGTCCGAAAGCTGCGGTTCGCAGAAAACATCTCTGATCCAGATATCGCAGTCATAGTAATCCCCTGCGATATAAAGATCATAGCTGCGCTTTGTGCAGTATATCACCGGGGAAACACCATAGTATTCCCTGAGCCGCTCAACGGCGGCTTTAAGCTGCAGATCAACATAGCTGCGTTCGGGCGGTCTGTTCTTATATCCCTTGTATAATTCAACGTCAATGGCAGGGGGAAGGATAGATTCTCTTTTGCCTACCGTATCAATGAAGAAATCCGCCTGATACTCTCCCGAAACGTCAAAGTTGAAAAACATATAATATCCTATGCGAAGATGCGTCGTTTCAGCGAGCAGACTGTTATGTACAAACTGAGGATCAGTCATATCGGATCCCTCGGTTGCCTTGATATATGCAAAATCAATATCCTTGCCGAGCAGATCCCAGTTGATATGCCCCTGATATGAGGAAACATCGACCCCCCTGACATTATATCCGGAGGCATCATTAGGAATAATAAGACCGTTATAGTAAAGATAAACTCCGGTACCGATCACCAGTGCCAGAGTCAGCACAGCCGATATAAGGCATCGGAAGAACAGTGCCGCGAAAGCTTTTCCGGCTCTTTTCCTCATAATGATCTCTCCCTTTCAGCATATTGTCACGCTTTGCTTTATCAGAGTATATCATAATAAAGAGGAAAAATCAATGATAACTGACGATACTATTATGCATAGTAAACATTATTTGTTCAACAACAAGGCGGCTATTGCTTATGAAATGACATATAAAGCGAAAAACTTGTGTTTCAGATGATTAAATGCTTGTAGAAATATGAAATTTATGTTATATTATATAAGCGGCTTTGTATTTATTTGTCTTGCCGCAGTCAATACTATATCTGTATTTGTTTATAAGAGGTAAACGTATGAGTATTGTCCTTGATGTTATGGTCATCGCTATACTGGCAATTTTTGTCATCAGCGGTTTCAGGAGGGGAATTATCACCAGTGTGATAAATTTTGCCTGCGCTGCAGCATCAACACTTCTGGCGGCAATAATTGCTCCGATAATCGCAATTAATCTTTACGACAGCTTTGTCGGGGAAAAGCTTGAGGGGCTTATCGAAAAAAATCTTCCTCAGATGTATATTGGTATCAAGCCGGAGGAAATATCGGATAAGCTGATGAATAATCTGCCGGATTATGTCCTCAATGCTTTCGGACTCAGCGGAATAGATAAGGCAAAACTGACCGCCGAGATATCAAAGGGAATGAATGATATCCCGTATCTTGTCGGAAATCTGATAAAGCCCGTGACGATGAAGCTTCTCACCATTCTTCTGACGCTGGCTCTGTTCATTGTTTTCGCAGGGATAATATCACTGGTGACGCGCACACTGACAACTGCTACCGATCTGGCAGGTCTTTCAACAGTGAACAAGCTTCTGGGCGCTCTTCTCGGAGTGCTTGCGGCGGCAGTTATCATTATGGTCATGGCTCTTATGTTATCCACGCTTGTGATATTCCTGCCGTCGGATATGGCGGAATATTTCAGACAGTCAATTGATAAAAGTATAATCTTCAGGTATATCTATTATGATCTGAATGTTCCCGGTCAGCTTATCAATGTTATGATAAACGGAGGCGCATGACCGGAATGACGAAAGGAGATCGGGACAATGAAGATAGCCGAAAATTCTCTGAAAGAGAATCTGACTATTCCCAATCTGCTGTCTTGTCTTCGGCTTGCGGTGATCGTACCGCTTGTAATGTTTATAATTGAAGAAAACTATATATGGGCAGGAATAATGCTCCTGATCTCAGGTGTAAGCGATATGTTCGACGGAATGATCGCAAGGCGTTTCAATCAGGTCACCCAGCTCGGAAAGATCCTCGATCCCATTGCGGACAAGCTGACGCTGATCGCTGTGGTGGTAAGCCTGAGCGTTGCGGACAGAGCAGTACTGTGCTTTGCGCTGGTGCTTTTTGTAAAGGAAATGCTTATGCTGATCGGCGGTTATATCATGCTGAAGAAGGATGTCCGTCCGCCTGCGTCAAAATGGTACGGAAAGACCTCGACGGTCATATTCTATGTTTCCGTGTCAGTTATCGTGCTTGTCAGGCTGATATTCGGGATCATAAGTTATCCGCTTACTATAGTTCTTTTCAGTATTACAACGGCAGCAATGATGTTTTCGCTTATAATGTATTCACGATATTTCCTTGATATGATCCGCCGGAAAAAGCATATCTCCGGAGCGGATGATGATAAGGACAATAAATGATATATAATGCGCCGCATATTGCGGCAAATAAGGAAGAAAGGACAGCAAAGTTATGATGTTATGCAGTAAATGCAACAAAAGACCGGCAGTGGTATTCTTATCGAATTCCACCGATGCCTCCGCAACAACAGGCTACTGCCTTGTATGCGCAAAGGAAATGGGTATAAAGCCCGTAACCGATATCATGGAGAAAATGGGCATTTCCGAGGACGATCTTACCAATCTGCAGGAGCAGATGGATAATCTGATGGATTCCGGTCTTATGCCCGATATGGAAACATTTGCCGGAATCGGCGGAGATGAGGAAACCGGCGAAGAGGACGAGGATGATGATTTCAGCCGCGGCGGCGCGCCGACATTCCCTCCGTTTTTCAAGAATCTCTTCGGTTCAAAGGAGCCGAGCGAAAAGCTGAATGACAAAGAGAAAAAAAGTGACGACAAAAAGTCAAAGAACGAAACAAAGAAACGCCGCAAGGCAAGAAAGCATATCGACGCTTACTGTACCGATCTTACCAGAAGAGCCGAAAACGGTGAGCTTGACAGGATAATCGGCAGGGATAAGGAGCTTGACCGCGTGATCCAGATCCTTTCCAGAAGAACGAAAAACAATCCCTGTCTTATCGGTGAACCCGGCGTAGGCAAAACTGCCATTGCCGAGGGTCTTGCCCAGCGTATTGTAGCAGGTAATGTTCCGCACAGGCTGAAGGATAAGGAGATACAGCTTCTCGACCTTACTTCGCTTGTCGCAGGCACTCAGTTCAGAGGACAGTTCGAGAGCCGCATAAAGGGGCTTATCAATGAAGTCAAGGAAGCCGGGAACATAATCCTCTTTATCGACGAGGTACACAGTCTTGTCGGTACCGGCGAATCCGAAGGCTCTATGAATGCGGCAAATATCATGAAGCCTGCTCTTTCCAGAGGAGAGATACAGGTCATCGGTGCGACTACCTTCAACGAATACCGCAAATATATAGAAAAAGACGCGGCTCTTGAAAGACGCTTCCAGCCCGTGACAGTTGCCGAGCCGAGTATTCAGGATACGATCGACGTGCTTCTTGGAGTAAAGGATTATTATGAGGATTATCACCGTGTACATATGTCGGACGATGTTGTACGCAAGACGGTTATCCTTTCCGAAAGATATATAACCGACCGTTTCCTGCCTGATAAGGCTATCGACCTGCTTGACGAATCCTGCACCCATGCATCTCTGAGAAACAAGGATCTTGAGGATTACGAGGAATCCAACGACAGGCTTGTAAGTCTTAAACAGCAGAAGGAAGAGCTTGAGGGCGAGGAAGAAATAGATTACGAAAAACTTGCCACAGTGAAATACGATATCGCAAAGCTTGAAAAAACCATAGCGGCAATGGATACCGATTCCCTTTTCGCAGATGTTACCGAGGACGATATCGCTCATGTCATCGAGCTGTGGACGGGTATACCCGCATCAAAGGTAAGAGAAAACGAGCTTAATAAGCTTGCCGATCTTGAACAGCAGCTCAAGTCGAAGGTTATCGGTCAGGACGAGGCTGTAGCGGCTCTTGCGGCAGCGGTAAAGCGCAGCAGAGTTCAGATAAGCCCCAGAAGAAGACCGGCTTCCTTCATATTCGTGGGTCCGACAGGCGTAGGAAAGACAGAGCTTGTAAAGGTTCTTTCCACCGAGCTTTTCAATACACCCGAAACTCTTATCCGTCTTGATATGTCAGAATTTATGGAAAAACATTCGGTATCAAAGATCATCGGTTCTCCTCCGGGTTATGTAGGCTACGAGGAGGCAGGACAGGTTACGGAAAAGGTTCGCCGCCGTCCATATTCGGTACTTCTCTTTGACGAGATAGAAAAGGCTCACCCCGATGTTCTGAATATCCTTCTCCAGATACTTGACGAGGGAGTTCTTACCGATGCTCAGGGCAGAAAGGTCAATTTCAGCAATACCGTTATCGTTATGACCTCAAACGCCGGCAGCGAACGCCGCGATTATGCTCTCGGCTTTGCAAAGACTCAGGCGGAGGCTACCAATGAAAAAGTCCGCAAGGCTCTCGGAGAATTTCTCAGACCGGAATTTCTCAGCCGTCTTGATGAGATAATCGTATTCCGTCAGCTTGAGGAAAAGGATTTCGTGGAGATAAGCAAGCTTATGCTTGACGAATATATTGACACCCTCAAGGAAAAGGGCATTGCTTTCACATATGATGACAGTGCAAGGAAGTATCTTGCGCACAAGGCGTTCGGCGGTCAGAGCGGAGCGCGTGATCTTCGCAACCTTATCCGCAAGGAAGTTGAGGACAAGATTGCAGCAGCTATCGTTGAGAGCCGCACGGGAATGATCGGATCCATCGCAGTTTCCGCTGATGATGAAGGAATAAAGCTTGATGTAAAAAATTAAGGCAATACCGCACAAAGATAGTGCCGCAGATGCGCCGTCTATTTTTTCGTCAGATTGTGCAAAACGAGCGCCGTTAACCTGACGGTTATCAAG
>CACYWT010000035.1 GCA_902778175.1 uncultured Ruminococcus sp.
GTTCCGATGCTGCCATATTGAAAACTTATTGCTATTTGAGAGGTCTGTTTCAGGCCTCTTTTTCTTTGCTATATGACGCGGGGTTATTGGGCGGTTACTCTACAATAAATATTCATGTAAATATCAAGGGTATTATCTGTGATTTTTACATTATTTTGCATGATTATGTTTTTGAAAAAAGAAACGCCGGCAGAACGGATCGTGTTATGCCGGCAGATATTTATGTATGTCATGCAAACATATATTAAAAATAATCTTTAATACTTTGATAAATACAGTTGATTAACCAATTCAGACAAAGTGTCATCTTGTTTACCCTGCTTCAATTCACATTCCCATATCACAATTACTCTCCACCCAATTGCTTCAAGCTCTGAGATTTTCTTCTGATCCCTGATACGATTCGCATCAATTTTATTCATCCAGAATTCCGTATTTGTTTTCGGAACAACAAAGTAACGACATTCCTGGTGTCCATGCCAGAAACATCCATTGACAAATATAACAGTCCTGTATTTCGGTAATACAATATCAGGAGTTCCAGGTAATCGTTTATCGTTTTTACGATACCTGAACCCCTGTGAAAACAGATATTTCCGTACTATTTCTTCCGGTTTTGTATTCTTTCCCTTGATACAGGACATATTGTAACTTCTTGTTTTTTTATCATGTACATCCATAATCTTTTTCTTTCATAAAATTATCTGTCTGAATCATAAGCCAGAACATTCCCTCAAGTAATTTGACAGGAATACTGTTACCTGCCATACGGATTATCTTATCTCTTGAAAAAAGGTAATCTCCTTTGTGGTACTGTGCGTTTGCCTTCTTGATATGCTTGAAATCCTTATCCCTGAACCCCATGAACAACAGGCATTCTCTTGGTGTCAGATAACGGAATTTTCCTCTTCCTTCTATACCACTATCGAAATAAATGTTACCTGAATTAGGATTTCTGTCCTGTTTCGTAGTAATCGTCCTGATCACCTTGTAATCAGGATTTATCCGGTTTCCTTCAAGAACCAGTTGGGGATTTTCTTCCCATATTTTTCTTCTTGATTCAGTATCATTCGGTGTACATTCAACCGCTTCTGCAAACAATTTTTTATTACTATAATCCATTCTCAGCAAGTCTTTTATTGATTTTGGTTTATAGTACTTTGACTTTTTATAGGAGTCAATAATATAATTACTGTCAATCGTACAGAAATACTCTCTAATTTTCTGGTGAAAAGCTTCATCAGTTCCGCAAAAAACACTCAGCATGAGTAGTCGTGGACGATTCTGCGGTAATCCAAAGTCAGAGGCATTCAATTCATAATATGCACTTTTCATACCCCAGCTTTTCAAGATCACTGATCCAGATTTCAAAATTCGGGCGATGCCTTTTTGAGAGCAGAGCAGGAACATTCTCCATAAGCAAAAAACGAGGAAGCTGTTTGTCTGCATCTTTCATTTCCTGAAGTATACTGCCCACCTGCCACAAAAGGCTTGACCGGCTGTTTGAACCCTTATCTATACCCTTGTTATATCCGTGAAAAGCTCCGACATTTGACAGATCCTGACATGGAAAAGAATATGTAAGAATATCTATTCCGTCTGGCATTGAATTCCCGTTCAACGAACTGATATCAACAAAATTATTACTTCTTCTGATTCCTGACAGGATCAGCCTCAGAACCTCTACAGAATAGGTTTTCAGAGAGCTGTAATCCATCGGATTCTTTCCATCGTTGCTGAGATTGTATCTGCTCAGTATCTCCAGTATTTCCGTTTTTTCATCTCAGCTATTTCAGGATCCGGTTTTGGAGAATTATGTATTGCATCGTATGCTACAAATGCATGAATATCCCATTCGCAGGTACCAAGCGTATTAATTTTTACGTTGAGATTTTCAAGTGCTCGTGCTTTATCCTCGTCTTTTATAATAACAATCTAAATATTCAATTATTTATAACTTTTTTAGTTTTTATAAACAGTTTTTTTATTATATTTTGTATTCCTTCAACAAAAATATATGCTTCTGTATTATTTTTTTCTACGGAAGCGTTTTTTATGATATAATCTGATTAAGCAGTTTTCGATTCAAGTAATTACTAAACAGGATGATTTTTATGACAAATAAACTCAAACTATATCTTTTACGTTTTTCGATTAAAATTTTAGCTTTTTCATGTCTTGTCTTTTTCTACTTAACTGATAAACAGGGTATGACTGATTTTCTTACAAGAGGAATAATATGGAAAATATCTCCGCTTCATATAATCTGGGCGTTCTTTATGGCAATTATGATATTGCATATATTTCCCAATGATCTCCGCTCAATGGCTCTGCTCAAATCAAAAGAAAAAAAATATATTCCTGTCGAAAAATATTCGGAATATGATCTGTTGAAATATACTAATGACCAGAACCGTAAAGCATGGCTCGTAATGCTTGTATGGCTGTTATTCAACAGCATATGGGCTCTGATCTATCTGCTGGGAATCATAGCCGAATCAGAACTGCTGATGCTTACGGGATTCTATTTCATTTGCGATTATATATGTATTCTGTTTTACTGTCCCTTCCGCTCCAAAATAATGAAAAATAAATGCTGCGTAAACTGCCGCATTTATGACTGGGGCCATTTTATGATGTTTACTCCTATGCTCTTTATAAAAAACTTCTTTTCATGGAGCTTGTTTTTCACTTCCGCTATCGTACTCATACGCTGGGAACTGATATATGTCAAGCACCCCGAAAGATTCTGGTCCGGATCCAATAAAGTTCTGAAATGCGAGAACTGTAAGGATAAAACCTGTAAATTCAAACATTAAAAAATTACAGCAAGGAAAAATCTCCTTGCTGTTTCTTTATTATTATGCACTTTTATCTGACCGCTGAGAATATTTCACAGGAAAACTCGTCTGCTTCCGCCCCATGCTATATCAGAATCTGTCTGTGATCGGGTTTACGCTTCCGTCAGGATGCTTTAGTGCATCAATGTATTTGATTGCCGCTCCGCAACCTTTTACCACACAGTCAGCCGGATCATCTGCTATAGTAACTCTCAGATCTGTCGCTATTTTTATCAGTGTATCCATTCCCACGATCTGCGATGCTCCGCCTGTCAGTACTATTCCGTCATTATAGATGTCACCGATAAGCTCTGGCGGGGTTTCCTCCAAAACATCCTGAATCTGTTTCACGATCGCAATAGCAACATCTTTCAGCGGTTCTACCATTTCTTCTGATTTAAGATCGACCCACATAGGCATTCCCGTGATCATGTTCCTGCCCTTGATACGGTAGCTTCCGCTCGCCATTCCCGGAAGCACACAGCCTATATTCATCTTTGCTTCCTCCGCAGTACGCTTGCCGATGAGCATATTATATTTTCTCTTGACATACTTTATTATCTCATCATCCATTACATTTCCTGCCTGCTTTATAGAACGCGAAACGGCAATGCCGCTGAGCGATATCACAGCCATATCGGTCGTTCCTGCACCTATGTCAACGACCATATTTCCGTGAGGTCCCGTTATATCCAGACCTGCTCCGATAGCGGCTGCAACAGGTTCCTCAATCAGACATACCCTTCTGATACCGGCACAGCTTATCGCATTAACAACCGCGCGTTTCTCGACATCGGTTATTTCTCCGGGAACGCAGGCTACAGCCCTCGGCATACCTATCCTCGAGGAAACTACTCTTTTTAGAAATGTTGATATCATTATTTCTACAAGACCGAGATCGGATATTACTCCTCCGTTTATCGGATAAAGAGCATTGAATCGGTCTGAGGTTCTTCCCAGCATATGATATGCTTCTTCACCTACTGCCATTATGCTGTCATCATCAAGATTTACGGTTATTACCGACGGCTCGTCTACAAGCTTGCCCTTTCCGTTTACAAATATCCTTGTACGCGATGTACCGAGATCAATTGCTATATCCATTCCCATTTTATTTTACACCCTTTCTTTCTCTAAAGCCCTAAGATCGTCAGGACTTTAGACTGTTGTATTCTTATCCTTGGAGTATTCGTCAACTATCGCCACTGCCGCGCATAAAACTCGCCCGGCTCCGGCTTTTCTGAGTAATGCACTGCACCTTGAAAGTGTTGTACCGGTAGTCATTACATCATCTATCAGCAGAAGATTTTTGTCTTTTATTACAGCATCCTGCACAATATGAAAACTGTCGTCCTCATCATTTATACGCTGTTCATAGGTCTTCTGATGCTGTACGGCAGCACCGTTGTCACGGTACAGCAATGATACAAAAGGCTTATCAAGCTGTTTTGCAGCAAGCGTGGCAATAAGCTCCGACTGATTGAAGCCTCTCACCTTTTTTCTGTCCCTGCTCATGGGTACACAGGTTATAAACTCAAAGCCCATATCCTTATAATATACCTCACGGACAGAAGCTGCAACCGCTGCGGCAAGACTTTCACTATTGAATCTGTTGCCGTGAAATTTGAAATCAATTATTGCCTTTCTGACCTTTTCACTGTAGGTAAAAGGAGCAATACATACTTCTCCTGAAGGCAACGCCTCTATACGCGGATGCTCAGGAAAATTTGCCCGGCAGATCAGACATTCAGTCATATCATGCGGAATAGCCGCGCCGCAATAAGGACATTTCGGCGGAAAGAAAAGCGCAAGAAGTCTGTTCATAGTGCGCCCCTTTCCAGAAATGCTTTCAAAGCGGAATATCTTTTCGTCTTTTTATTATTATCGACCATTGTCCGCAGTGTTGATACATTTCCGACTAAAATAATTTTTTCTTTTGCTCTGGTAACCGCAGTATAGAGCAGATTTCGGTAATAAAGCTGCGGTGCGCCGTAATACATCGGCATTATCACCGCCCGGAATTCACTGCCCTGACTTTTATGTACCGTTGCGGCATATGCAAGCTCTACATTGAGCAGATTATCGGAATTATATGTTACCACCTTATCGTCAAAACGTATCTCAGCAATACCCGATGGCTTATCTATAGACTCGATAACGCCGATATCGCCGTTATAAATTCCGGCTCCTTCGGTTCCGTCGTCCCTGAGCCAAGGCAGATCATAATTATTCTTTGTCTGCATGACCTTATCGCCTTTACGCAGTACATACAGCGGAGTGCGTATTTCATCTTTTCCCTTTTCCGGTGGATTAACGACCTGCTGTAATTTCTTATTCAATTCAGTAACGCCGAGATCTCCCTTCCTTCCAGGACAAAGCACCTGAATATCGCTGAGCGGATCATATTTATATGCCGAAGGCAATCTCTGGGTATAAAGAGCTACGATTTTTTCTGCGATCTTCGTTTTATCAGACTCGCACATGAAAAAGAAATCATTATCCGTCCTTCTGATCTCCGGCATTTCTCCATGAACGATCCTGTGCGCATTCGTAATAATAAGGCTCTGCATAGACTGACGAAATATTTCAGTCAGACGGACTGCAGGTATTTTGCCCGATTCGATCAGATCTCCGAGAACATTTCCGGCTCCTACTGACGGAAGCTGATCGCTGTCGCCGACCATGATAAGACGGCAGCCGAGAGGGAGCGCTCGCAGCAATGATTCAAACAAAGTAATATCCACCATGGACATTTCATCAAGTATCATCGCATCGCAGTTAAGCGGATTCCTCTCGTTTTTAGTAAAACGAGGACGGTCGTTCTTATCCCATTCGACCTCAAGAAGTCGGTGTATAGTTTTTGCTTCAACACCCGTGACCTCTGTCATTCTCTGGGCAGCTCTGCCTGTCGGAGCGGCAAGCATGACCTTCAGTCCGCACTGATCGTAAAGCCTGATTATCGCATTGAGCGTTGTGGTTTTTCCAGTGCCGGGACCGCCTGTCAGAATCAGCAAACCGCCTGACAACGCTTCGAGTATAGCCTTCCTTTGAAGTTCGGCATAGCTTATTCCTTCGGATTGCTCGAATAACTGAAGCGCAAGCTCTCCGCCGTTTATGCGTTCGGCAGGGATCGTAAGCATCATATTCAGACGATCTGCACAATAAAACTCACTTTTATAATATGAAGGCAGAAATACAAAAGTCCTGTCATCAATATCATCACAGATCAGTGATGCATCATCTGTCATTTCAGATATGACAGATGAAATTGTTTCCGATTCAATAATAAGAAATTTAGACGCCGCGGAAACGAGCTTATCCAGCGGCAGACAGGTATGACCGTTTCCGGCATTATAACTTATTATATATATGATCCCGGAACGAAGCCGGTAATTATCATTTGTTGGTTTCCCGAGAATTCCGGCAATTCGGTCGGCTTTTTCAAAAGGAACGAAGACCGGATCGCCGCACAGAACATATGGATTATCTTCAATAACAGAAACAGCCGTATCGCCGTAGCTTTTCCATATTCTGACAGCCTCCAGCGCGGAAATATTATATTTCTCCAACTGTATAAGTATTTCCTTCATTCCGAAAGATCGGTTTATTTCCTCGCTGATAAACTTTGCTTTTTCAGCGGAAATGCCCTTTATCTCAGTAAGACGGTCGGGCTGGTTTTTCATGACCTCAAGTGTATTGTCACCGAAAGCATCAACTATCCTTTTAGCCATTCTCGCACCAATGCCTTTAATGGCACGGGACGAAAGATATTTAAATATTGCGGCAGAGCCGGACGGCAACTGATGCTCATAATAATCGAAGGCAAACTGCTCGCCGTAATTAGGATTATTTTTCCATACACCGATAAGCCGAAGCTCATCGCCTATACTGACATCGGAAATCGAACCAACTGCAGTCAATGCTATTCCGTCGCAGTATAATGTCAGGACACTGTAGCCATTGGATTTATTTCTGAAAATAATATCTTCAACGGAGCCTTTAAGCTCAAGAAGCTGCTGTTCCGACAAGCAATCCACCTCCATTATTCTTCATCTTACCTATATAGTTTACAATTTTCCTCCCGATATGTCAAGTTAGCTTCGAGATGCAAAAGGAAAAGTTTTACCGAATGAAATCCTTAAATAATGATAGTAATGGGTTTATTATCAGAACAAAAAAGTCTTTAAGCATATATAATACAAAAATCCCCCGAATTTCTTCGGGGGAAATTTTTGTGTTAATTAACATTGAACCTGAGCGATCAGAAGTATATCGGATCAGCAAAACGTGTCTTTGAGCTTTCGGATGAAGATCCGTTCTGAGTATTATTTATGTCATATCTTGGATCAAGTTTGACATAAGTCATTGATGTCCAATATTCTTCATCGAAAAGGTCAGCAATATAATCTTCACGATCAATAGGTCTGGAAATTATATATGAACCCTCACGAATTGTGAAATTATGTTCATCACCGGAATCATCAAGATATTTAACAACAATATCAGTAAGGAAATCAACGGACATAGAGCTATCATCATCCCTTGTAGCAAAATAGAAATGCTGACCATAAGTACTTGATGCATCTATAACGCCTGAGCTTGCAAAACGTATCTCAGCAGGATCATATTTATCTTGCGTCTTATCAGGATCATCTGAAAGTTTATATTTATTTGCACATAACATAACGTCTGTCCTTACATATAACGGATTATTATTTTCCCAGCGGAAGTACAAACTCTTGCTTGTAATGTATTCACATTTCTGTGTGCCGGAGAACATACCGTTATTTAAGGTAATATTGACTGTATCCTTAGTTGTATGGCTGCCGACTGAGATAGTATTTCCATCGACCCAATCTCTCAGATCTTTAGCATCTTTAGCATCATCTGTAGTATACTCACCATAATTCGCTCTGTTAGTAAAGAACGCTTTTGCTTTTTCACTGAACAAATTAATTGTTGGTCTGAAACCCTTTTCTCCGATATTTATAATTTCATAAGGTCCAGCCTCACTACCTACAATATCATGATTATTATAACCAACTATGAAACGCTCGTCAAAAGTATAAGCACCAGCCTTGATCGTATAATCTCCGACCGTGGTATTATATCTGAAATACAGGGTCATAGGACGATATCTGCTCTCTTTTGCATCATCTTCAGAAGTAAATACAGGAATCTGTGCTGTGACAGAAGTACGAATAGGAATCATACTGAAACTGGATAGATCATCACCGGAAGAAATAGTAGTTGAAGATATTTCTTTATAATCTACAGCTGTATTCTGTGCCCAGTAAGATGAAGCAGGTTTGTAATCATCATCATCAGGTTCTCCGATTGAAGGCTGATGTACATATACCCATGCACCGTCAAGTGCAGAAATGCTTGGTTTTTCAAAATCCTTACCATCTATTTGGGTTCCGTCTGCTAATTTAATATCAATACTTACATTATAGATATTGGATACATAATCCGGAATATCAACAAATGTAATCGGATTACCTTCTGTTGTTTCAAATTTTATTGGTTTAGGATCCTGTACGGTAAGATCGTTAGGATCTTCCACATCACCAGCTTTTCCAGGTAAACTGTAGTTCAGTGTATACTCAGCACCAATCCTATTTTCAGTATCAGTGTTAAGAACAATAATTGTAAGCTTGTCATCCGTTGAGAGTGACAATCCATCAATAGCCTTTTCAAGGTTATTGGCTGCTGTCTCTACAGTGGAAGCACTACTTGAAGCTGAAAGATAAGCAGTCAATGCCTCCTTATATTTAGCCTTAAGATTATTCATGGAGTTTGTACTATAGAGAGAGTCTGCCTGAGTAACGCTAAGATATTCCGGATAGTTACCTGTTTTCTTCAGACCATCATAGTCTATGTCTGAAGGTTTGAGATAAGTCCTTGCTTTTGACATCAAAGAATAAAGCCTGTAATACGCACTGCAATACGAATTCAGATCAGTGAGCGAAAGACCGCTGGTATTGACGGAACCATCTTCATTGACTCTACCATTAAGTAAATTATCAAATAATGCTTCTGCATATAAGTATGATGCATTTTTATCACCTTGGTTAACAATAACACCCTTATCATTATACTCAACAGGAACTACATTACCATAATAGATACCCTGCACTTCATGGAAACGACGTGTCAACATTTCCTCATCCGTAACAAAGTTATCCCAATATGAGGTACCGTTTGCTCTTATAGTGAAGAGAACATTATCGTCGCCCTGGAGAGTTGATCTGTAAGTAGATGATGTACCGTCACTGAAATTAACTGTAATAAAGAGGAACGGTTTATTGGACGGGACAGTTACTTTAAACTTATCAGAATTATAGGATTCAGATGTATACGTCTTAGTTCCGTCAACACCGGCAGCGTTGATAGAAACGCTGGAAATTGTTTTTCCGCTGCCTGTCTGTTTCTTGAAGAACAGCTCCTGAGTATCGGGATAGCTGACAACGTCAGGATTCTGGGTATAAACCCTCATATTTTTGAGAATACCGCCCGTAGGAATAATATCCTGCATTACTACCCAGACATTACCGATAGCATCGCTTATCTGTGATGTATAGAATTCTGTATCAGTCTTATAATCCTTATCATACCATTCTTTTCCATTAACAGTTGATTCATCATATCTCAGACCATAGAATTCCATAGTATAAACATCATCGTGGTCAACAGGTATCTTATACTCAAACCAGTCATATACAGACAGCAAATAGCAGTCACCTACTCTACCGTAGCTGCCCTTGTTACCGCCGGCACCGCCAAAAAGGTTATCAAGACTAATATTAGTTTTGCCGTTATTGTTTTCTTCAGAATAGAAATCCGAATAATAGCTTTGAGTATTTGTATAGTTTATAGTACCATATGTAGCCCAATACGATGCGTTTTCAATTCTTATCTTATCACCGCCGACAAAAGCCATACGAAGATTTTTATGATCGAAACTATTATGATCTACTACTGTCTTAGTATATGAATAAGATCGCGGAGAATCAGATCTTTTGGTTCTGTATTTTAAATACAATGTATTATATACAAAACTATTACGTAACTCTTCATTATCTAAACGATATCTCTTTGCTTCAATAGTATCCATGTCAGGAAAGAATGCTGAACTTTCGTCTTTTATTGTTATAGAAGTAAGAAAATTTTTAAATTTTATCCAACCCCAGGAACCATAATCACCATACAGTTGGGATGGTATTTGTATCGTTCCATTATACTTGTTATAGCCTACGTCATTCCTTTCTTCAGTATATTCAATACCAGGAACTTCTAAAAGATAAGACCAATCGTAATTAACATACCAAGGAGGAAGATTACCATTGGAATAGCCATTGCCGACTATAGCCTGATTATGTACAGTACCATTAAGTACTTCGTTATCAATTATAGTATAGAGACAGCTATGACCCTGACGAGCAGCACCACCATAATTACAGTTTACAGGACTAGTAAATTCCTTTTCAACATTATGATCATCTACCGGATCGTAAACCGGAACATCAGCAAGATCATTATAAATATTATGATTATGATACGGATCTCCGCCTCTTCTTTCTATCTCGAAATCCTTGCCTTCAACTTGTTCTTTACCACTGCCTTTAGGATATTTTCTGGAGATAATAAGTCCGCGGCAAGAAGAAGATACAACTACATAATAGATTTTGGAATCCTCAAGTCTGATTGCAGGGTTGCCGGGCCAATCACCGTTGATCGCAAGTTTGTTGTTATCCCATGCATATACAAGCATAGTACCATTTTGATCTTTAATATCCCTGAGATAATTATTATTGGTATCTATCCAGATAACTGTCTGACCCCAGTTCTTGGTAGGTTCAGCATCATTCATATTAGACTGACCGAAATAGTCAAACCTGGAAGTTGCAGTGACAGTGCCTGCGCTCGCAGTCAAAGGTGCAGTAAGCAGACTGTCACTCATTGATGTGGAAACAAGAGATGAAAGAATATCTGAGCTTGCACCCGAACCGGAGCTTGAAGCTGTCGAATTTGACTTAGGGTATATTTCCGTAACTGCTGTCCAACTTGAATTTACATGATAATATTTTTTAGCAGAGTAAGAAGCAGTTATGTTTTCTTTATTACCATTTTTAGTGAATTTGACTATCAACTCGCCCGGTTTAGTAATATTCATCTGGTTAGATGTTGTATTATGGCTGACATAATTAATTCTTTTCGAACATCTCTTATATCGTTTACTATAATTCATATACGGATTTGTAATTTTATAATATTTTCCAAATTGTCTATAATACGATCCATTAGAATCTTGAATATAATAATTGCCATTTTCATCTTCATAATATTCCTCTTCCGGAACATTATATTCTCTGTAAATAGCAAACTTTGTATCCGGAGTGTATGTACCTTCATAGAAGCAGCTGCTTGCATTGAAGTTTGCCGGTGTATAAGTATCTGCGCCATTAAAGATAATACCTGTATTAGTAAGCATACCTTCGGGAACAAGAGTACTTGTTGCAGGATAAGAGATCCTTAAATAGTCCGATTCGCTCTTGGACTCATCATTAACAGTAACTACATACTCACCGATCTTTGTTTCAGCCGAATCAGTAAGAATAACTTCATTATTCGCAGTATCGTTAATAACCAGTTGTACCGTCTGCTTCTTATTATTTTTAGCAGCCTGATACGGGAATCTTATTACCTGATAATTGAAAGCAACAGTTTCGTCGTCTATACCTGTTGGTACATCGATTGTCTGCTGTGTTCCATCATAATCAGCAGTTGTGCCGTCCGGATTATTAACCGTTGCGGTCAAACCGTAAGAAGAATTTACATACAGAGATACAAGCTTTCCTCTGGTCAATGAAAGGTCAGTATATTCAACTTCTTTGCCATTCTTATCTTTATTACCTTTGATAAGATTGGTAAGGTCGAACAATACTCCGTCCTTTATGTTTCCAATTGATACAGGAGAAAGACTAATGTATTCCTTCTGAACCGTTTTACCGTCTGTCGTATCATTTGTCTGTACAAGGAAGGACACTGCGCTGAATTTTTCAGCGGTTGTTCTGTACGGGAGATCAATATAACAGTATCCGTTACCGTCAGTAGTGAATTTATTGTTACTGTAGGTTACGCCTGTAGCTTCATTATTCTTATATGTACTCATATAGAACGATGTGATAGTATTAACGCTTGTACCGGTTACAACATTACCTTTACCGTCATCATATCTGTTATATACAGTACCTACATTGAAGCCTTTCAGCCAGATGCGGACTTTATTATTAGAAGTCGCAATATCTGTCGTATTCAAAGGCTTTACAACAGTAAACTGATCAATTGCCTTCTGAAGAGTATCGGCTGCTGCATCAACCTTATCCTGAGTTGCATTAAGATCGGTATAGGATTTCTTGGCAGGACTAATAGCTTTCTCAAGCACTTTCTTTGTCTTTTCAGTACAGTTGATATTATTATCATACAGTTTTTCTGCCTGTTTGATAAGAGCGATGATCCTTGCTGTGTCAAGATTATTTACAGGATGTGCAAGAAGCTCATCGTATGCACCCTGAAGTGCAGATACGGCATCATCAATAGCTTTCTGATCGGTCGTGTTTGCACCTGTTGCGCTTGCACCTTTGCCTAAAACAAGGTTTGCAGTATTCCATGCATTTTCAAAATTGGAAAGATATGAGGCTTCAAACCTTTTATCACCCTTGAAATCCTTGGTAGAATCAAGAAGACTGCTAAGTTCGTTTTTGTTAAGTATTCCATCATTAAGAGCATTAATTGCAGCATCAAGCTCATCTATCATAGAATAAATGTCAGTTGTTGTGTACTTCGGTATCTTATTACCTTCGGCATCAACTGTTTCATTATTCTGGAACTCTTCGCTTTCAGAAAGAGCCTTATAGGTCTTGTACTTACCTGTTTCAGCAGTAAAGACAAGGAAGCTTTGAGATTCATATGTTATTGAATTATCCTGCATGGTAACAATAGCGTCACAGCTTGCTATCTTATCATTGAAAGCCCTGATAGTTTCAATGCTCGGATTCTTCAGTCTGAGTGCGTCTCTCTTTTGTTTGAGATCCTCAATTGCCTGCTTATAATCGCTGTCGGTTTTACCGGAAGCATTTAAAATTTCAGTTGCTGTAGAAATCTGATACTGGAAAACAGTATAAGACGTATCCTCATAGTTATCCGGAGAATACTGCTGACATTCTATTATAAGATCATTAAGTGTTCTCTTGGTTGTTGAAGAAACGCCCTTGCTCTCATAGTTAAGATATGGAGCAACAGCCATACCAATTTCACTTGACTTTATTTTTACTGTTGTATAGGAATCGTAATCAAGGTTTATACGACGGCAAGCGTCTTTTTCATTTCCTCTGGAAACGATATCATTTTTGCTTATATCAGCAACAATGTATGCTTCGTCCTGTGAACTCGGAGTTACAGGAACACGGAAAGTAGTATCATTGCCTTCGCTGTCGTAATAGGTGAGCATAAGCTCAAATCTCTTACCTGTTGCAATATTTGCAACCCACCAGCCCTGACCTTCATACTGGAGATTGGCCATGCTGCTTTTGTCGGTACCGTAGAAATATTTTGTACCGTCATCACGACCTGCCTGACCTTTATTGATAAGCTGCTGAGAATGTGTTTCCAGATTAGAGGGCTTATAGTAGTTACTAGTCATTGCTTGAGAATAGCTGTCATAGGAGGTATCTTCATCATAGATCGAAGTACCGATGATTCTTACACTGTTGATTCTCGGGCTCTTATCGGGAACGGTAAGACCATCTTCACCATCGCCTACTCCCTTGACCTTAAAGTGTATCGCTGTTTTCTTATTCTTTACATAAATAAGAAGTCTGTCCTGAAGTGAGTCGGAACCGTTCCATTCGGGTCCGGGAACATATCCCAGATCGGGAATCTTATCACCGGAACCATCACCCTTATCCTTTTCACCGGGTTTCAGGAATTCAATATAGATATTTTTATCATCATGATTAAGAAACCAGAGATGGAACATCTCACAGGTCTGTGAATTAGGCCTCCACTCACCATTGGCACCGTTAAGTGTACAGCCTTTCTGAGAAATTATCAGGTTAAAGAAGTTTGCCTGATCATCATTAATATAATAAGTTGCTTCATACCATCCGCCGCCTGTAGGCGCAAAGCGCGAAGCAGGACCGCCTTTAAGCGGATCGGTATCACCGTTCCACGGACCTGACGGCTCTAACTTATTATCTTTTGACTGAATCTGATTAAAAGCCGTCGGAATATTCATGCTTGCCGTTTTGGGGTTGGAGTCTTCATCATCAGGATCTTCACGAACCTTATATTCACGTTCTTTATTCTCATCATAATCCTTGTATCCAGCCTCAACACCGTAGCAGTTGTCACCGGCGAGCTCATACAAACGAGCTGTATCCTTATATGTCCAGGTATAATAGAAAGGAGTCCAACTCTCACCGGGATATAACTTACAATGGAGTGATATAGTATTGGGTATGATCCTTTCATTATCGACACCTTCTCCAAGGTTTACGTTAGGAATAGCAAGACGGTTTGTTGATCCTGCCTGCTTATTAACGGAAAACCATGCACCGAGAGTTACTGTCTTGGATTTCTTACCGAATGCGTCAGTCGATTTTGCATATGCGATAAGTTTGATTCCTCCCGGATCCTTGGAATTTTCCGGCTTTATGTACCTTGCAACGACATAGGTGAAATAACCATTTGCTTTTTCTTCGCTATCCACGAAAGAGGCTCCCTCTGCCGTAGTACCGCCGCTCTTGTCATTCATAACCATGTACTGTGCATCTTTAACTGCCGAAAGATCCGGTACAACGCTGGTATCACTGTAATAAGACTTAGCGTAATCCAACGCACTTTTGGCATTAAGGTATGCCTGGCGGTAGTTTACGCTGCTGCTCGTATTAGTGATACTGTTCATCGCTATTGCGATCAGCGATGCAGAAAGAATCGCGAGTACAGCGGTTATCGCCATCGCAACGGGTAGTGATATACCGCGTTTGCTTCTCAGTTTGCCTGATAACATTTAGCAACAACTCCCTTTCCTTAGAGGTTTAGAATATTGGGTATATTATAGTGTTTCCGGTATGCAATCGACAAACACACCAAGGCACACTAATCTACTATTGGTCTTATTATATTACATCTTTTTTTCGATATCAAGAGTCAATTTATATTTCGTGCAAAACAGCAATTGGCAAAGTTTAACTTTATGCAAAATACACAATCAGAGATCATTGTTTTTTACATCATGTAGTGGTCTGTTATTTACTTGCACCCATGATATTGTTGTCCGGTTAAGGTCTGCTTATATATCCGAAAAAGAATAATAAACGCCCTGATATTCGCTTTAAATAATTCACATTTTGATATATTGTGAATATTTTATATTGTAAAGTATATTTCTTTATATCTATATTGTATTATAAACCGGTACTATACAATCTATAATTGTTATTGTTTTTATTATTTTTATATGAGATTGCCGAAACTATTATTTGACTGCATAATACGATTTAAATTATCATAAAAATGTGAATGAAGTAAAAACGCTGATTTCATGCGGTTTATAATGTATGTAAAGCTATTTACTTAACAAATGCTGTTTATTTTCTCTTTTTGTGTTTCAGGAAAAGATTTGTCCGGTTTCAAATCAAATCTCCCCCTTCCCTGCCCCGGATAACAGGATATATTATATTATCAGAAACTATCATTAATATACGGATCTATAAGATAAATGCTGACTCATAAATACTATTTATTACTATATTATAATGTAGGCTTTTTCTTTTTGCAGTTTTATTCGCTGAAATTCATATCATAATATGCCAAAACTGCAGGATTCAAATGGTTATCCTGCATATTCTTTCCTGTGCTGTAGTATTAAAAAAATGCTGTTTTACTTTTCAAATCTGCAAATTAAGCCACTTTATCGACTTAAAAGCTTATTTTTACCTTTTTTCTATAAAATGAATAATAATTTTTTTAAAATAAGTCTTTCATATATCTTTTATTTATGATATAATATTAACTATCCTGTGTGATCCGATAGAAAACGCTGACAGTTTCATGTATCGGATCATCAATTTGCAGAATTCGTGTGACGGAAAGGATTGTAACAGATGTACAAGATAGTCAGAAAAAAAGAGCTTAATCCGACGGTAACTCTGATGGACATTGAAGCGCCGCTTATCGCTAAAAAAGCTGAACCCGGTCAATTCATTATATTCAGAGCTTTTGAGGACAGCGAAAGAGTTCCTCTTACCATTGCCGATTATGACAGAGAAAAGGGTACCGTAACGATCATCTTCCAGATCGTAGGCGGAGCTACTATGGAGCTGAATACTCTTAATGAGGGCGACTGCCTGCATGATTTCGTAGGTCCTCTCGGCAGACCGAGCGAAACTGACGGACTTAAAAAGGTCGCTGTCGTAGGCGGCGGCGTCGGATGCGCTATCGCTTATCCTATTGCAAAGAAGCTCCACTCACTCGGCTGTGAGGTACACAGCATCGTTGGATTCAGAAACAAGGATCTCGTTATCCTCGAAGATGAATTCAAGGCAGTGAGCGATAAGCTCTGCATGATGACAGATGACGGAAGCTACGGCACAAAGGGTCTTGTCACAAATGCGCTTGAGGAGCTTATCAAGGAAGGCAACCAGTATGACGAGGTTATCGCTATTGGTCCTGTTATAATGATGAAATTCGTATGCCTCCTTACAAAGAAATATGATGTCAAAACCATCGTAAGCATGAACCCGATCATGATCGACGGTACAGGTATGTGCGGCGGATGCCGTCTTACTGTCGGCGGCGAAACAAAATTCGCCTGCGTTGACGGTCCCGATTTCGACGGACACCTTGTCGATTTTGATGAAGCTATGCACAGAGGCAGTATGTACAGAGATTTTGAAGCTCATGCAAGAGAAGAATCCTGTAATCTGCTGAATAAGGAGGTTAAATAAGATGGCTGTACAGAAGAATATGGATCCCAAAAAGTGCCCCATGCCGGTACAGGATCCTATGGTAAGAAGAAATAATTTTGACGAGGTCGCTCTCGGCTATACATATGAAATGGCTGTAAACGAGGCTAAGCGCTGCCTCAACTGCAAAAATAAGCCCTGCCGCAGTGCCTGTCCGGTACAGATAGATATCCCTGCATTCATCGAAAGAGTTGCCAATGAGGATATGGAGGGCGCTTATCAGATCATCGCACAGTCAAGCTCACTTCCGGCTGTCTGCGGACGTGTATGCCCGCAGGAAAAGCAGTGCGAAAGCAAATGTATACGCGGTATCAAGGGTGAATCAGTCGGTATCGGCAGACTTGAACGCTTTGTAGCAGACTGGCACCGCGAGCACAGCACAGAAGCTCCCGAAATGCCTGTACAGAACGGACACAAGGTCGCTATTATAGGCGCAGGTCCCAGCGGTCTGACAGCCGCAGGCGATCTTGCAAAGATGGGCTACAAGGTAACCGTATACGAAGCACTGCATCTTGCAGGAGGCGTACTTGTTTACGGTATTCCCGAATTCCGTCTGCCGAAGATAATCGTTCAGAAGGAAATCGACAACCTCAAATCTATCGGCGTTGATATAGAAACAAATATGGTAATCGGAAAGGTGCTTACCATTGACGAGCTTTTTGAGATGGGCAATGAAGCCGTTTATATCGGCAGCGGCGCTGGTCTTCCCCGTTTCATGAATATTCCGGGAGAAAGCCTCAAGGGTGTTTATTCCGCAAACGAATACCTTACGCGTATCAATCTCATGAAGGCATACAAACCCGGCAGCAAGACCCCGATCAAGCACAGCAAAAAGGTTGCAGTTGTCGGCGGCGGCAATGTTGCAATGGACGCAGCAAGAAGTGCAAAGAGAATGGGCGCCGAGGAAGTTTATATAGTTTACCGCCGCGGCATGGAGGAGCTTCCTGCAAGGAAGGAAGAAGTCGAACACGCCGAGGAGGAAGGCATCATCTTCAAGACCCTGACAAATCCTGTTGAAGTTCTCGGCAATGAAGCAGGAGAAGTCTGCGGCATGAGATGTGTTGAGATGGAGCTTGGCGAGCCTGACGCAAGCGGCAGACGCAGACCTATTGTAAAAGAGGGCAGCGAATTTGTCCTTGATGTTGATACAATGATCATGTCCATAGGCACAAGCCCGAATCCGCTTATCAGAAGCACCACACCCGGACTTGAAACGAACGCCAAGGGCTGCATTGTTACCGACGGCGACAATGGTCTTACCACACGCGAGGGCGTATACGCCGGCGGTGATGCGGTAACGGGCGCTGCAACGGTCATTCTTGCGATGGGTGCAGGAAAAGCTGCTGCAAAGGCAATTGACGAGTATATCAAGTCAAAATAATACGGAAATAATTCCCCCCGGACATTTGATGATCCGGGGGGAATTTGATTTGCAATAAGGTTGAACAGATTATTTATCGTCAATTATTTTTATTATTAAATGTATATAAGTATCCGCCCAATAACCCCGCGCCATGCCGAATTGAAGAAACCATGGTAAAATAAACTCCGAATAGTAATACTCCAATGAAGTGAAATGGACTCCAGTGTACTCCAACGAACTTCAATTGGAGTTGATTGGAGGAAATTGCATGGACAAGATAGCAATGGTAAAGAAGGAAATACAGCTGCAGAACTGGTCGGATAAAG
>CACYWT010000036.1:0-44501 GCA_902778175.1 uncultured Ruminococcus sp.
GTCCGTTCGCTGACACCTGCGGTGTCGCTCTCTATTATGCGGATATCGGGTTTCTTCTTCGTGACCGGAGGAACTCCGCCGCGTTGAAAGTTCTATCGGGATTCAACTATAAAGCCGCAATTGTCAGTTAGTAAAAACCGCGACCAGTAAATTATCGGTACGAGTTCAGAGCGGAGCCGGAGGCGCAGCGACCAACGCGAATTGAGAGCGGAGGCACTCCGCTGGCGCGTGCTCGCTTACTTTCGTAGAAATTGTTGGTTCTGTCTTTGTTGACGGAAGTAGGTACGATATTTGTAAGCTTTAGAAGTAATTCAAGTATAATCAATGATAAAACAGGCGCTTGTTTCCGGACAGGAATTATTGTATGTCGGAAGAATCCAGCCGGAAAGTGACCGCCTGCGGCGGTCACGGCGGCGGTATGGGATTGAGTTTCTTACGGAGCAGCGCCGTGAACCGCGACCAATGAACTACCGCCTTGTGCCTAGAGCGGAGCCGGAGGCGCAGCGACCAGCGCGAATGGACTGCGGAGGCACTCCGCTGGCGCGTGCTCGCTTACTTTCGTAGAAATAATTAGTTCTGTCTTGGTTTACGGGAGTAGGTACGATATTTGTAAGCTTTAGAAGTAATACAAGTATAACTCTTAAAAAAAGCCCCACCGGGGCTTTTTTTAATTCACCCCCGGCACGAGGGATTGCCGCAAGAGTGTTTCGCGCTCTGCGGAGCGCGACGAGGGCGCTGCCCTCGACCTGCAAGCCTTTGAAAAGGCTTGACCTAAACTTGCCGTTCTGTTTCCCATGAGTTTCTGCCATGTACTAAAAAAATATTTCCAAAATGGTATTTAAGAAAGTGAAAAAATATGCTATAATTAAGGCAACACCGCGCAAAGATCGCCTGATATATCAGCGCGATATTGCCTTGAAATAATTATAGTGATCCGGAGGTTGCTATGTCAGAATCATCTGTAACTAAGAAAACTATAGCCGACGGCTTTAAATCCCTTATGGAAATAAAATCCTTTGAAAAAATAACCATCTCGGATATTACCGATACCTGCGGTCTGAACCGCCAGACTTTCTATTACCATTTTCAGGATAAATATGATCTCCTTAACTGGATCTTCTATAATGAGGCGATCACTCCCTTCAAAAAAGAACTGACTTTCGATAACTGGGGCAGCCGCCTGCTTGAAATGCTGCGCACTATAAAAAATAATTCACGGTTCTACATAAACGCTCTGCGCACTTCATACAGTACGGAATTCAAGGATTATATGCACAAGGCAAGCACTAAGGTATTGTCTGATATCATTGATAATATCGCCGCCGAAAAGCCTGTCCGGGAAGATGATAAACGCTTTATCGCGGAATTTTTCTCATACGGAATAACCGGCAGCGTGATATCATGGGTCGAAAACGGTATGAAGGACGCCCCCGAAACAATTGTTTCCCATATCGAAAATCTTGTTGAGGACTGCAAAAAGCTTGCGGTCAAACGATATTCAGCACAATAAAGGAAAGGCTTCGGCAGTTCGATCTGCCGGAGCCTCTTTTGCTGCTTATATTTTTTCAGTGCCGGAGCATGAATGATCTGCAGAATAAAGCTGTAACGCTACGTTTCGCGCATTTTGTATGCCGAGTCCTCACTCATCATTTCAAGCATTATATTTGCAAGATACGGGTCAAGCTGTGTGCGTTTCGCGCGCTCAAGCTCATCTCTTACCTTTTCCTGCGGAAGCACATCTCTGTAGCTTCGCTTTGAACTCATCGCGTCATATGCGTCCGCAACAGCGATTATCCTCGCCTCCAGCGGAATTTCATCACCGACAAGCCCGTCGGGATATCCCCTGCCGTCGTACCGCTCATGGTGCCACCTTGCGCCGAAATAAAGATTCGGAATCTCGGTGATCGTCTGCAGTACCTCTGCTCCGATAACGGGGTGCGTCTTGATCGTTTCGTATTCCTCGTCCGTCAGCCGGGAGGTCTTGTTGATTATCGTATCGGGAACGCCTATCTTCCCGATATCATGCAGCATACTCATGTAATATATTCGTCTTTGAAATTCCGCGTCCTTGTTCAGCCGCCTTGATATCTCCTTGGAATAATCAGCCACACGCTGGGAATGACCGTTTGTGTAGGAATCCTTTGCATCGACAGCCCTCGCAAGAGCCGTTACCATCTGCAGCGTAAGCCTCTCCGACATATTGGTCTGCTCGACGTGCTTTTCGATTATCTCGTCCTTATACGTTTCCGACTGGAAGAACATATAGTAAAACAGCAGCGAAAGCACAATACCGTATCTCAGTACGGCATAGCTGCCGAAAACCGATTCCGCAAATGCTCCGACCGTCAGCATTATCGTTACTTCAAGAATGATCGTCCTCTCGAATTTGATCTTCCTTCCGGATCGGGATACGGATATCATCATCATGACAAGAAGATATATCAGCATTACGATATGCGTCGTCCAGCCGAACATACCCCTGTGAAATTCATTCCTGCTGTCATAATAGAACGAGAACGGAACAAACATCGCTGAAAACGCAAATATGAAATTTACCACAGCCGGTATGAACAAGGGTATCTTTATTTTCGCGTTGCTTTCGCTTCGCAGTATCAGCAAAAGCAGAAGATACATCATCAGCGGTCTGAGCGTATACCCCAGAGCTGTAATGAACGTCATCAGCTTATTATTAATATCGCTGCCTTTACAGATCAGCTCGAGATTATATACACAAAGCTCGATCACCACCATAGCCGACAGCATATAGAAAAGCTTTCGTATACGAGATTCAAGGTGGCTGTTGCGCCATATGAAAATAGCAAGAAAGGCAGTGCCTATGAAAGGGAAAAAATTAATCGTAAAATAATCGTATTCCATCCACTGCCTCCTCTTTTATTCAGACTGAAAGTTATTTATGCGGTGCATATTATAATAATAGCATATTTTCACGGAATAAAAAATACCATTTCATAATTCACCGGGATAAAATTTATCACAATTGCTTATTTTGCCGCGTACTGCGCAGCAAAGGCATATATCTCTCTGCTCCTGAGCGGGAGATTTTCATGATGCAGCAGCGCTCTGCGCTCGTATGAATCAGTATAGCTCAGCGCAAGACCGATCATCAGCCAGAATATCAGGACCCTGTACGACAGATCCACAAGCAGCGCGACCTCGAACATCGAATATGCGCAGTATGCCGTACAGAAAGCGGTAATATACATAAGAACCCTTCCGTCGCGGCGGTTTTCGTTTCTGTAGCGGAATATAGCCTTGAGCATTACCTTGGCGATTGCTATGGCAAGAACCATAAATATAAAGAATCCGACAAGTCCGTAGCTTATTATAATGGTGATAAGTCCGTTATGGAAATCTCCGTAGCGGAGTCCGCCGAGGTAATATTTGCCGTAATCAACGATATTCTGTTTGCCGATACCGAATACCGGAAATTCCTTGAACAGTCCGACCGACTGACGCCATATGACAAATCTTCCGCTGTCGATATTTGTATTCTGATGCTCGAATGTCGTCGGCGGAGCTGACGGCGCGGGCTGAGGGATCTTTACTCCCGGAACAGACTGTACTGCCGGAGCGACCGGCTTTGATATCGTGAAAAGATAGGCTACGCCCTGCTGAACAAGAGTTCTGACAGCGATCAGCGCTGATGCGATTATAATACAGGCAAGGGCGAAAGCGATAATGCGGAAAACAAGATTCAGCACAGTAGGTCTGAATCCCTTGAAAAGAACATAAAAGGCTATAAAGCAGCCGTACACTATCATAAAGAGAAGGGCGTCGTTTGAATCGGTGAGGATAAGAGCCAGCCCGTTTACCGAGAAGCATACTATATACCATATCCTGCCAACTATTGATAGTCTGCCCGAAGCATTTTTCATTGCCCACATGATATTACAGATAATAATACCCATAAGGGAATAGAATGCGGTCACGTTTGCATTGAAGATGATCCCGACAAAGCGGTTTTCATGAATTGCGAAAGCGTCGCCGCCGATCTCGAAGCCCGACGGATACATAACAAGCAGCACAAGTCCGGCAGTCATGATAACGGTAGTGCCGGCAAGAAGAAAATCGAGCAGCATTGCCGTTTCCCTGCGGCAGCGGCTTTTGCATTTTCCTGCGTGAAGTCCGTAAAAGAAGAAAAAGCACAGCCCCATATACACTACGATATACATATTATCAAAAAAGTGAGTCTTGCAGTGTATCACATTCGTCAGCACCGCAAATCCGAGAAACATGACAATAAGCCGCTTGTTTCGCATACGGCTCAGTTGTTTCCTTACTATTATCTTATATGCGGCAAGGGCAGTACCCCAGATCATGAGTACTCCTGCGGCTATATAGAAATAATCTCTTATAAGACAGAGAGAGGCAAGGAAAAACGTGCATATATATATACTGCGGAATGCCTGATCGCTCCCGAAAAAGCGGCACAGCGGGCGGAGTTTGTCCTTCAGTGCAGGATTCACAATATCACCTCAATGTATTGATTCAACAGAATTATACCTCAAAAAAACGGTTAATTCAATTAAGAATTTCAAAATACAAATATTTTGTCAATACCCGTCAAAATTACCGAAAACAAGCGATTTTTTTGTATGTTGTAGCAAACGGACATCCTGATAAGTTTTTCCGGAAGGCTGTCATTCCGCTGTATCAGTTCATATTCCGGAATATTTGCGCCTATAAAAATTTTTATTTGTTTTTTTTCATAATAAAATCAAAATATGATAATATTATACAAAAATTTGATAACATGATGATTACTCAACAATTGTCAGTGCGTATTTTTGTCAATTCAGACAAAACAAGCCATTTGTCCGGATGGTCGTGTTCAATAAAAAATTGTTTACTGCATGAAATTATTATGTTACAATCATGATGATAATTAGTTTCTAAGTCAGTAAGGCTTTTCCGCTGATTATTTTCAGATAATACCGGACGGGAGATAAAGAAAGGCTCTCACGGTAACAATACAAATTTTCAAGACATACTTCACAAAGATTTTACCGCAGATTTTTCGTCGTAAAGCTCAGAATAACGGAAAAAGAACCGGCATATCCGACGCTGATCCGTCAGGCGGTCTTTGTGAGGTCCTGCCTTCAGCGAAAGGATGATTCTATTGAGAAACAAAACAACATCAAAGCTCCTTGCGGTATTGCTTTCGGCTTCAATGACGATACCGGCTGCCGGAAGTCTTGCCCTGACCGCTGTTGCCGTCAGCGAAACATCATGGACAGTAAACGCCGGCACTGTAAAAGGCTCTGTACCGGAAAATGCGGCAAATGCTTTTGACGATGCGATGAAAACCTACAGCGGCGCAAAGCTGACGCCCGTTACCTGCTATGCAGATCAGGTCGTTGCAGGCTGCAATTATTACTTCATCTGCACCGAAACCGATCCTGACGGAAATTCATCACTCAAGAAAGTTGTTATCTATTCTGATCCGTCAGAAAAAAGTACGGTAAGCTCGGTTTCAGATTTCAGGATCGAGGATTATGCGGCAAACAATACCCTGGAGCTTCCGCTTTATCCTGCACCCGGCAGTGCCGCTCCGGCAAACGGAAATTCAAAGTGCGAGCTTCCGCAGGACGCACAGAGAGTATATAACAAATGCTATGAGGGACTGGCAGGATATTCCTGCACACCATGGGGCTATCTCGGCAAAAAGACCGACAGCACAGGCACAGATTATGCATACATATGCGAAACCTTCACTGTAGTCGCAGATCCGGATTACTATGTAAGCATCGTCATACTTCATGAGGACGCAGACGGAAATGCATATTGCAAAAGTACCTATGATCTTCTCGGCGAAGGCAGCGGTTACGACACCAACAGTAAAATCAGCTATGAATACAGCAATTGGAAATCCGGCTACGCTCAGGGCAAGCTGTATCTCTATGCCGAAAAGGACGCAACATACAAGCTTTACTGGGCAAATGACCAGAAGGCTCTTGACGGCTACTATCCCATCGGTGAGCTTAAATTAAAAGCAGGCAATACCGGTACGATAGACCTCGGTTATCATACTGTCATTCCGGCAAATGCTACAACTATATTAGCCACCACCGGATCGCTCAATACATCAGACGCTTATTCCGTATGCAGGATCCCGAAAGATAAGCGTTTCAATACGGCAAGCGGCAATTTCCTGTACAGTTTCAGCGCATATTCCGATATCCATATCGACAAAGGAAGCGGCTGGTATGTTAATGCGGAAAACAATCTGAAACAGGCTCTCAGATACAGCAAGAATAAGGGCGCGGATTATATCGTCGTTTCAGGCGACTGCGTAACCAACGATTCCGGACCGGATAAGGAATGGGACGCCTATACAAAGATACTCAGCAAGAGCGATTATGTAAACCCCGTATGGGAATCCGACGGAAACCATGATCTCCGTCAGGACGTCAGCAGCGGTCTGAAATCCTTTATCAAAGCCTCCGGAACCGACGGCTCAAAGAGCGGCAGATCATACTTCTATACAATAGAAAAGAATACCGGCGATATGTTCATTTTCATGTCGCTGGAGCTGAGCAAATCTCCCCAGAAGGAGGAGGTATTTTCCGACGATCAGCTCGCATGGGTGAAGGATCTTCTTGAGAAAAACTACGGCGACCGCAATATCTTCCTCGTTCAGCACGCTCCGATCAAGGGCTTCGGCGCAGGCGACAGAATGAGCAAGCCCTACTACGGCGGTCTGATGAAACAGGATCTGAAATCCACAAAAGAATTCAAGGCTCTGCTTGAAAAATATCCGGATATCATATTCCTTTCCGGTCATACCCATGAGGATTTCGTAATGGATTACAACTATTCCAACGAAAACAACAAAGCGGCGAATATGATCCATACCCCGTCGCTTGCAGGCTCCACAATGCCCAATTCGAGCGATACCGGTCTGGAAAGAAACGGCGGAAAGGGCTTTAATTCACAGGGCTATTATGTAGAGGTATATGAAAACGAGATAGTATTCTACGGCGTAAATATCACCGATGAAAAGATCTATCCGAAATACAGCTACATCATGGAGGGTTCAAGAACATCCGGCAGCCCCGTACTCAATGCTGAGCCGGAGGAATATCCCGAACCGGGTGAGCGGACAGTGGATCTTACACAGGAGCTTTCCAGGGTATCCTCGATCCTTTCCTCAAACTACAAGTACGCTTCATACGACAGCTATCAGGCTCTGAAAAAGTATTTTTATCACTATAAGACGGAAACTGTCTGCGATCCCCGTGTAATAGACATTTTCGAGCAGAAGATCAGTAATCTTGAAAAATTCACCGGAACCGTTTCAACTCCGACGCTTTATGACACATATTATTTCACAAACAATAAAAAATGGAGCAGCGTTTATGCCTATGCATGGAACGGCTCAAACAAAAACGCATCATGGCCGGGCGTAAAGCTTGAAAAGGTCGGAACAAACTCCTACAATGAGGATATCTACCGCGTAAACCTTGGCGGCACAGGCACATACAACAAGATCATCTTCAATTCCGGCAGCAATTCAAATCAGACCGTTGATATCCAGCTTGACAATTACAGCTCCAACGGTTTCTATATCAAGGGCAGCGATAACGGCAAATATACGGTCGGCAATTATTCATACGATCCCCAGGGCAGAGATCAGCTCGCAATGCTTTACTATATCAAAGATGAACACGGCTGGTCGGATATGGACGCTTCCTTCACCAGCGGCAATGACGGAATTTATTCCATCAGATATGACGCTGACAGCGACAAGACCTTCAGCTTCTGCATCTATAACAAAACAACAAAAGAATATTATTGTGTTCCCGACAGCGTAAGATATGATTTTGAATCCGGCAAGACCTCGACTTATACTATGGAGAAGATGAGTTCCAGAGGAAAGAGCATCACTCTCGACGGCATGACAAATAAAACCGGTCTTGATATTTCCTTCGACAGATCCTCAAAGAAGGTCACCGTCAGATGCTCAGGCACACCTGAGATCCCGGAGCTTTTCAACAGATCCTATATCGAAACCGAATCCGTAAAGCTCGGTGAATCCTTCAAAATAATCTTTGACGCAGAGGGCGGCACAGGCGGATACAGATATTCTGCAAGCTACAAAAAATCTGCTGATGCGGACTGGACATTTGTAAACGCCTCGGCAGAAGATAACAACATCACATTCAAGCTCAGCGAGGCAGGAGAATACCCTGTAAAGCTTGAAGTCAGCGACAGCTCGGGAAATACTGCAGTCAAGGAAACTGTCGTGACCGTAGCAGCAGGCGAAGAGCTGAAAAACCTTTCTTCGGTCAGCTCGGAAAACATAAAGCTCGGAGAAAGCGTAACACTGACGGCAAAGGCAGAGGGCGGCGCAGCTCCCTACACATATGCTCTTATGTACAAGAAGGCGTCAGGCAGCACATGGATAAAGATCGGCACGAAATACGGCACCGCAAGCACAGGCTCCTTCAAGCCCGGCAAGGCTGTTCCCTATGACGTAATGATAAATGTCAAGGACAGCGCAGGCAAGATCAAATCAAAGACATTCAGGATCAACGTCAACGGTTCCCTCAAAAACACCTCGACTGTTTCCGCTGAAAGCATCAGACTCGGTGACAGCGTAACGCTCAATGCTTCCGCAGCAGGCGGCACGGCTCCCTACACATATGCTCTTATGTACAAGAAAGCATCAGGCAGCACATGGATAAAGATCGGCACGAAATACGGCACAGTTTCCACAGCATCATTCAAGCCCGGCAAGGCTGTCCCCTATGACATCATGATAAACGTCAAGGACAGCACAGGCAAGATCAAATCAAAGACATTCTCCCTTACAGTTACAAAATAATGATCGATCCATAATAACAAAGCAAGCCCCCGGAGATCCGGGGGCTTTACTGTTTAAAAGCTTTGCTTTCAACAAGCAAAGGCAAGCCGTAGGCTTGCTTTGCGGTTATAATTATACTGTTTTATTCTTCGTCGTCCGACATTTCCTCGCTCATTGAATCAAGAAGATCAAAGATCTCGTCATAATTGACTTCACCGCTGTCGTCCATAAATACATTATCGAAATCGTCGTCATCTTCCGTATCAGTTCCGGCAGTTTCAGTCTGGACCTCTGCTGTATTCTCATATACCGGTCCGGGAATCGGTTCGGGTTCGGGTACCGGCTCAGGCTCAGGTACCGGCTCAGGCTCAGGTACCGGCTCAGGCTCAGGTACCGGCTCAGGCTCAGGCTTGACCGTTTCGCTGACCGGTTCTTCGGGTTTTTCCGGCTCGGCAGGAGCCTCGGGAATCGCCGTTTCCGCCTCTGATACGCTTTCAAATGTAAGGCTGTTTTCAACCGGCTCTGATTTTTCTTCGGACATTTCCTTCATCTTCTGCTTTATCTCGTTTCTGTCAACGGTTATGGTATCATCGAATCTGAGTGTTGTTCCGCTGAACGGTTCAGGCTCCTTCATATCGTGGTCAGCCGTGACAGTCTGATCTTCACCGGTTTTCGCGGTCGCAATAATACCCTCATAGCCCGTATTGTCCTGTTCGGGAGCCTTCTTTGCCGCTTTCTGTACCTTTGATGAGGTTTTTACGGGTTCGTCCTCATCGTCATCATCATTGTCATTCTCCGTAACGACAGCCTTCTTTGCAATGCCTGCGAGCAGGAATATAGCATAGAAACAGAATGCTGCGTCAGCCGCGCAGATCAGCAGTCTTGCAAGGGTCGGCTCAACTGTAAGAACATCAATATTCGCATTTGCAGCCTTTACCGGGAAGAACATCTTTATGATGATATCCGTTGTCGTTACAAGACCGCACATGATAAAGCAGCAGCCGTATACAACAGAACGCCTGAATGCCTTTGCCGTATTGATCTCCGCAAAAAGCATTGCCTGATAATACAGAAACATACACAAAAACGAAGTGGAAACCACATCATACATTTCCGTAGAATGGATAGATACCTTGGAATAGTCTATGAACAGTACAATAAGTTTTCCGCATGCCCATATCGGGAGCGCAAGGGAAAGAATCGGGGCTTTTGTCAGACCGTTGTGTCCCGTAATGGAAATACAGGATTCATACAGCATTACGACGCCGCCGCATATTCCTAAAATACAGGTGATGAGGTTTTCCGTGCGGTTCGTCTGCGCTCCGAGCGAAAGCATGGCGATAACGCCGCTGCCGAGTACTGCGACCGAAGCCAGAAATCCGAATAATCCTGCCGGAATATTCTTTTCGATCTGCACTCTTGCCTGTTCCTTACGCGATGCGATGAGCATGATATAGCCGATCAGAAGAAGCAGCACTATCGTACCGATAAAAACATAATTGCAAATTTCGGAGCTGAGGAAAAATTTCTTTTCCCCGTTATTGAGCAGGGTATCGCAAAGCTTTGCCGATCCTCCTATGATACCGAGCAGAAGCGTCGGTATCCAGAACTTCTTCAATTTCATAAAAAAGATCTCCTTTTCTGAATGTTGGATTCATTCTGACACTCAGTCATTTTTACGGTCGTTCATGGAGATATACTCCTTTCCGTGTACCATTGACCGGTACGCCGGACGTATTATCCTGCCGCCGTAGCTTACTTCTTCTATACGGTGAGCGCACCAGCCGGCAATACGGGATACCGCAAACAGCGGTGTGAACATCTCGCTGGGAATACCGAGCATATCATATACAAAGCCCGAATAGAAATCAACATTGGCGCATATTATTTTTTCGCTGCCCTTGGCTTGCTTCATGACCCTCGGCGTCAGTTTTTCAACAGTGCGGTAAAGATCGTATTCATCAGTCATATTCTTTTCCCCGGCGATCTTTGCGGCAGTTTCCTTCAGTATCTCGGCGCGGGGATCGGACAGTGTATATACCGCATGACCGAAGCCGTAGATAAGTCCGCTGCCGTCGCCGTTTTCCTTACGGATAATTCCCACAAGGTAATTATAGATCTCGTCCTCGTCCTTCCAGTTCTTTACCTTTTCCTTCAGGTCGTTCATCATGGATCTTACTCTCAGGTTTGCGCCGCCGTGCCGCGGACCTTTAAGCGCTCCGATAGCCGCCGCTATCGCGGAATATGTATCGGTTCCGGAGGAAGAAAGCACACGGGTCGTAAAGGTAGAGTTATTACCGCCGCCGTGTTCGGCATGGAGGATCATGCAAAGATCGAGCAGCTTCGCCTCGGAATCTGTGAATTTCATATCGAAACGCAGTGCGCGGAGGATAGATTCACTGGTCGAAAGATTAAGATCGACCGGGTGGAAGAACATACTCTGTTTATCGAAAGCCCTGCGCTTGACCTGATATGCATATGTCATGATCGTCGGCAGCGACGCAATAAGCTGTATCGACTGGCGCATTGTATTTTCAAGCGAGGTATCGTCCGGATTCGGATCGGTGGTATAGAGTCCGAGAACGGAATGTGCGAGCTTGTTCATAATATCAGCCGACGGGAATTTCAGGATCATATCCTCCGCAAAATTCTCCGGCAGTTCGCGGAAAGAACCGAGAATATTCTTGAAATGCTCCAGATGCTGTTTATCAGGCAGAAAACCGAACAGCAAAAGCCATGCGGTCTCCTCATAGCCGAAACGATCCTCGGCAATGCAGGCATTTATTATATCCCTGACATCATAGCCGCGGTAAGTAAGCTTTCCCTTATCGGGGATCCTTTCGCCGTCAGCGATCATAAATCCGTGAACATTACAGATGTTGGTAAGTCCAGCCATAACGCCTGTTCCATCGGGGTTACGCAGACCGCGCTTTACTCCGTAGGTCAGATAATCCTGACTGTTGAAGCCGTTATGTCTGCGGTACTCATCGCAGAGCACTGACAGTTTTTTATCATTAAAAGCTTTTATATCAGCCATTAAATTTTATCTTCCTTTCATAATCGTTTTTGTATCCATGCAATATAATATTCCATTTCTTTTTTACATACAATAATACAACTTATATTTTACCATTATTCATATACATATGTCAAACTATTTTTTCCCTCATTATTAGCCCTCATTATTACGGCGCAGCCCGATGTTCGCGCTTACCGCTCCGCCTTACATAAAATCATTTCATGACAGTTTTTTCAGCCCGGAAGTATTTTTATAACCGCAAGCCTACGGCTTGCCTTTGCTTGTTGAAAGCAAAGCTTTTAAAATACAGACGATGTTTCAGGAGGTAAAAAAATGATCAGACCGCTCAGACATATTGCCCTTCCGCTGCTTTGCTTTTTTCTTATGGCGGCTCTGCCGCTGGCTGCCTATGCAGGAGGAAATCCCGGCGAAAGGAAAAGCTCTGCCGTTTCTTCCGATGAAGAAAAAACCGGGAGCAGCGCCGTATCGGACTGCAATACAGAAAATGTTTTCCGTATAAAGAATACCTCCACGGGCATTATTTCCGAAATACCCGACAAGGATTTCTGTATCGGCGCTCTCGCCTATGAAATGCAGCCCTCCTTCGGCAGCGAAGCCCTCAAAGCCCAGACCGTCGCCCTCTATACCTTTTTCTGCCGCAAAAGAAATATTGCCCGTGAAAAGGGGCAGGATCATGATTTTGCCGCCGATACCGGCAAAGGTGAAATATATCTCAGCGACGATCTTCTCAGAAAAAAATGGGGCAGTCAGTACGACACCTCAATAAAAGCAATAAAAACCGCTGTCGAGGCGGTTTTCGGGGAAATAATGACCGACAGTGACGGCGATCCGATAGACGCCTGCTATCATGCGATCTCCGGCGGAGCAACAGAAAATGCCGCAGATGTTTTCGGACAGGACGACCCCCATCTTATCGCTGCGGCAAGCCCCTTTGACACTCTCGCGCCGGGATATCTGTCCGTGTGCAGCTTCAGCGCGGAAGAATTCCGCAGTAAGCTGTCGTCCGTCGGGAAAAGCATAAAGCTTGCGGACGACCCGTCGGATTATATCGGAGAAATATTACGCACCGGATCGGGTACTGTTACAAAGCTGACCGCCGGAGGACAAAGCTTTTCGGGGCTTGAAATACGAAAAGCCTTCTCCCTGCGCAGCGCGGTATTTGATATTGAATACAAGGATAATAATTTCATATTCACCGTGCGCGGCTACGGTCACGGTGTGGGGCTGAGCCAATGGGGAGCGCGCGGCATGGCGCAGCAGGGCAGCGATCACCGAGAGATCCTCAGACATTATTACAGTGATTTTTCTTTTTCAGTCAACAGGATCAAGTCAATACCGCACTAAGATAGTGCCGCAGATGCGGTGCTGCCTCAAATAATAATATCCGTTATCTCCGCAGGAGAGGAAACAAACATCGGTTTGCCTAAAGTATAATACTGCTCCATTTCTTCCCTTGAACCATAGCCGAAAAGACAGCCGATAAATGCTGTTCCCGTTTTTGCCGCTCCGTCCGCGTCATATTTTGTATCTCCTACCATAACGACACGGTCACTGCCGCTTTGCCTCAGACTGTCAATAACATAATTCATAACGTCAGGCTTGTCGCGGCGCGGAGCTTCTCCGGCAGGAAGAGTACCGACAACATTTGATCCTCCGACAACGGAAAAATACTGCCGCAGATCAAGCATAGTGATGATCCTGTCGGTAAAAGCCTGATATTTTGTTGACGCGACCCCCAGTCTTACGCCCGCGTCCCTGAGCCTTGACAGGGTTTCGTGCATACCGTCATAGACCCGGTTCTTGTATATCCCGTGCTCCAGATAATTGCGCTTGTATATTTCCACACCTTCCTTGGCAGCTTCATGATCGAAACCGCAGCGTGAAAGACTGTCGTACATCGGCGGTCCGATAAAGCTCCTGACGGTTTTCTCATCGGGCAGCGGTCTGCCTGTTTCTTTGAATACCATACGCACACAATCCAGTATGCCCTCGCCGCTTTCGCTGAGAGTGCCATCCAGATCAAATAATGCTATTTCAAACTTTTTCACTTTTCTCTTACTCCATATTTTTTTACAGATTCTTCATGGTAAGCGATATTCTTCCCTTTTTTTCATCGACCGAAAGTATCTTTACCGTCACAATATCTCCTACGCTCAGAACGTCGGACGGGTGCTTTATCCTCTTTTCGCTTATCTGGGAAATATGCACAAGTCCGTCCTGATGAACGCCTATATCAACAAATGCGCCGAAATCAATTACATTCCGCACCGTGCCTTTAAGCTCCATACCCTCTTTCAGATCCTTGATATCCAGAACATCAGTGCGCAGCATAGGCGGCGGCAGCTCGTCACGCGGATCGCGTCCGGGTCTTGTAAGCTCGGTTATGATATCTTCAAGCGTGGGTATGCCCGTTCCGGTCTGTCCGGATATTTTTTCCATACCGATGGATTCAGCCTTTGCTTTAAGTCCGCCGAGTCTGCCGGCGCGGATATCGTCGGGACTGCAGCCGCAGATCTCCAGCAGCTTTCTTGCCGCGTCATATGATTCCGGGTGTACGGCTGTATTGTCAAGCGGCTCGTCGCTTTCGGCTACACGCAGAAAGCCTGCGCACTGTTCAAATGCCTTGGGGCCGAGTTTCGGTACCTTTTTCAGCTGGCGGCGGTCGGTAAAGGCTCCGTTTTCCTCGCGGTAGGCAACGATATTGTCGGACACGGTCTTTGATATTCCTGCCACCCTCGAAAGCAGCGCGGGAGAAGCGGTATTAAGATCTGCTCCGACGCTGTTGACACAATCCTCGACAACGCCGTCAAGAACCTCGCTCAGACGTTTCTGCGGCATATCATGCTGATACTGTCCTACGCCTATCGCCTTCGGCTCTATCTTGACAAGCTCGGCAAGGGGATCCTGCAAACGTCTTGCAATTGAAACTGCGCTCCTGAGCGTCAGGTCAAGATCCGGCATTTCCTGAGCGGCTGCCTTTGACGCGGAATAAACCGACGCCCCTGCCTCACTTACTACCATATATGAAACCTTGCCGCCGATCTCGCCTATACATTCGGCAGTAAACATTTCCGTTTCCTTTGAAGCCGTGCCGTTGCCTATGGCGATAATGCCGGCATGGTGTTTATTTATCATTTTTTTGAGAATATCCTTTGATTTCTGCACCTGAGCTGCGCCGTGGGTAGGATATATCACCGCTGTATCAAGTATCCTTCCCGTGGGATCGACAACCGCAAGCTTACAGCCCGTGCGGTATCCGGGGTCAAGACCTATCGCGGTATATCCCTTGACGGGCGGCTGCATAAGCAGTCCGCGCAGGTTCATCGCAAACAGACCGATAGCCTGTTCGTCCGCCTTATCGGTAAGCTCTCCTCTGATCTCGTTTTCCACCGACGGGAATATAAGACGGCTGTATGCATCATCACAGGCAGCCCTGACAAGCTCCGAACATTCTCCCTGCCCGGTGATGATCAGACGGTACATTATATTCAGGCATTTTTCCGGTTCTATCTCTATTGCCACCTTGAGGAAGCCTTCCTTTTCTCCGCGGTTCATTGCAAGTATGCGGTGACCGGGGATCTTAGACACAGCCTCGGAATAATCATAATAATTCGTATATACGCTTTCCGCATCGCTGTCCGAAGCCTTTGAGCGGATAACGGCGTTGAGCCTGATAATATTTTTCAGACGCTTTCTCAGCTGCGCATTATCCGAAATGATCTCGGCAATGATATCCGATGCTCCGGCAAGAGCCTGATCGCAGTCCCCTACTCCCTTTTCGGCATCGGTATATTTTTCCGCCTCGATGCGCGGATCCTCGCTCCCCTGGTTCATGATAAGCATTGCAAGCGGCTCAAGTCCCTTTTCCTTTGCGACGGAAGCCCTCGTCCTCCGCTTGGGACGGAACGGACGGTAAATATCCTCTATTTCGCTGAGAGTAACGGCATTATCAAGGGAAGCATTTATTTCGTCTGACATTTTTTCCATTCCCGTAATAAGTGCGCGCACCTCCTCGCGGCGTTTGTCAAGACCGCGAAGATACTCCAGTCTTTCGCTTATCGCTCTGATAGTCTGGTCGTCAAGAGTACCGTGCATTTCCTTGCGGTAACGCGCGATAAAGGGGATCGTATTTCCCTCGTCAAGGAGATCAATGATATTTTTGGAATATTCCTCACGAATATTAAATTCCGACGCCAGTGTTCTGATATAATCCATAAGCTTATCCTTTCATGCTCATAATAGCGTGTCAATTCAAGCGTAGCTCATTCATACGCTGAATGGTATTCCTTCCTCGATACCGAGATAGCTGATATTCAGACGGTATCCCTTTTCTGTTTTTTCGATATTGTAGCTGCCCTTGTGAACATCCTTAGTGCAGAGCTTTCTTGCGAAAATACCGTTTACATCATATACGTCAAGGTCATAATAGCTTGGTATTTCACTGTGTACTTCTCCGGTAATGCTGACCCTCTCGCTTTTGGCGAGCATAAATTCCCTTCCGTCGGAGGCTTTGCATTTTTCGATCTCATATACATGATATGACGGGTGAAAAATCTCAGCAACGGAAAATCCGAGTATCAGCACTGCCGCTATTATGATAGCAATAAGCATCGGCTTGCCGCCCTTTTCGGTTTTGCCGAGCTGCTTTGCGGCTTTATTTGTCATGACAAGACCTGTTATCATCATTATGCATGGGATAAGCAGCAGGAAATACAGATAGCTTGTAACTATGGAGCCGCCGATATAAAGCTCCAGATTCAGAAAGAACCTTACTGCTCCCAGAAGAATGAAAACGGAAAATAATCCCATTCCGATATCATTGATTATTTTGCCTGTCCTGTATGCTTTTTTCGCCCTGACAGTATCTTCCGGCGCCGGCTGTGCAGTTTCCTTGGCGGCGGATCCTTTTTCCTCCGGCTTTACTGTTTCCTTTTCAGTCCCGGACGCTTTCTTTTCCTCCGGAATATTTTTTTCTTCCATGATGATCTCCTCCTGATTTTAACAATATTGTATACGGAAGTATTCAGGCTCTGCCCTTGAATACAAGCATTGACAGCAATTTGCAGATCCCGAATATCACCGGCTGATGGAGAATATATATCAGCAGCGCATGGCGTCCCATAAAGGAAAAGAACGGGATATGATTTTTATATGTGAATTTCGGGAATTTCTTCCGGACGGCAAGTCTGCCGAAGAAACAGCCTGCAAAAAACAGGAACAGCCACGGCAAAAGCGGAAAATAATCGCTCGACATAAACCCATCATACGGGAAACCGAGAGGATAGAGAAAATCCGTCCTGTACCATTCGGCAGGAAGTCCGATCTGCCAGACGCCGGGGATCCCGGCAGAACCCCAAATGACGTTTATCGTCAGCACAAAAAGCGCCGCATTTACCACAAAGCCCACCCACAGCGGAATAAGGCGGCAGACCTTTGTCAGAATACCGTAGAGCATCATACATACCGAAAGCATATGCAGTATTCCGAAACGGATCACGCCGTCTTCACCTATTGCAAACCATGTAACGACGGTTATTATATAGGCGATAAAAAACAGTTTTGCTCCGCGTTCGATATTTGAATGGCTGAGATTGGACGCTATCCCCGAAATGAAGATAAACAGACCGGCAAAGACCGGTTCTGCCGGCATGAAGAAATTCATCAGCCATATTCCCCATTGCCAGTTAAAAAGATATCCTACCGTATAGAACGCATGGTAGAACACCATGCAAAAGACGGCAAAGCCCCTCAGTTCGTCAAGGAAATGGATCCTTGCCCTTTCCTTAGGCTTATCCTTTGCAGCAGCTTCGGACATAGTTTCATCCTCCCTGAAAAAATACACAGGCATATTTTTTTCCTCCAAAGAGAAATAATCACGACTTGCATATTTATATTTATCATTAGCTGTGGTATACTTATATACAGAGATCGGAACAGATCTCACGATTAATATTATATCAGTAAAAATCGACATAATCAAGACAAAGGAAAGAGGTTTTATAAAATGTGTGAGCTTAAACCCGGCATGACAAATTCGGTCAGTGAAAAGGTCAGTGAAGACAAAACTGCTGTCAGAGTCGGCAGCGGAGGGCTTGCGGTTCTTGCCACTCCGGCGGTAGCGGCTCTTGCGGAGAGGGCGGCATTTGAGCTTTTGCAGCCATATCTTACGCAAGGGGTAACGACTGTCGGGACAATGCTGAGGCTTGATCATATCAGTGCGACACCTGTCGGGGCTGAATTCACGGCAACAGCGGAGCTTACTGAGATTGCTGACAGGAAATACTCTTTTTCATTCACAGTAAAGGACAATGCAGGTCTGATCGCAAAGGGAGAGCATGAACGATTCGCCGTAAAAATTGACAGATTCATGGAAAAAGCGAATAAAAAAATATAAAGCCTATTTTCGGCGCAGTGCCTCCGGTGCGTGCCCGCACTGGGCAATTCGCGTTGGTCGCTCCACTCCGTTCCGCTCTGAACTCGTACCGATAATTCACTGGTCGCGGTTTTTACTAACTGACAATCGCGGCTTTATAGTTGGATCTTCAACCCCTTATTCTATCCGTAACATAGCTTTTCCTTCAATTGCGTTACTCTGTTCGTTTCTGCCTTGCGGCAGAAAGATCAGTCCGTGGAGGAACTAATTCACCCCCGGCACGAGGGATTGCCGCTTGGAGTGTTTCGCGCTCTGCGGAGCGCGACCAAAGGCTCTGCCTTTGGAAACTGCCGCCTTTGAAAAGGCGGGCGAAACTTTGCGCTTATGTTTCCCGTCAGTTTCTTCCCGGCGCGAGTTACGAAGCTTCCCGACGTGCCCAGAGCGGAGCCGGAGGCGCAGCGACCAACGCGAATTGCCCAGTGCGGGCACGCACCGGAGGCACTCCGCCACCGGTTTTTCTTGACATTGTTTCTCTTTACATCTATAATATAATAAGTGTAAATCAGCCGATTGTAAAACGGCGAAAGGTCGTCAGCACGCCGCAGGCGGGCTGACACCTCGCCAAATCCCGAAAAGCTTTGAAAAGCGGAGAAAATTGAAATACCAAAATCCGCATAAACAGATGATTTTTGACTTTTACAATCAGCTATAAGTGTAAATATAAAGGAGGATATTATTATGACAATTCTCGTAACAGGCGGAGCAGGCTATATCGGCAGCCATACCTGCGTCGAACTTCTTAAAAACGGATATGACGTCGTAGTCGTCGATAATTACTATAACAGCGTTCCTGCTGTCCTCGACAGGGTGGAACAGATCACAGGAAAAAAACTTCTGCGCTATGACTGCGATATCCGCGACAGAAACGGTCTGAAAAAGGTCTTTTCCGAAAATAAAATTGATGCGGTCATCCATTTCGCTGGTCTTAAAGCTGTCGGTGAATCAACTAAATTACCGCTTATGTATTATGAAAATAATATCTCGGGCAGCGTTGTCCTCTTTGAGGAAATGGCTGCCGCAGGCTGTAAAAAGATCGTTTTCAGCTCCTCTGCGACCGTTTACGGCAATAACCCGATCCCGTATAAGGAAAATATGCCTACGGGCGACGTCAGCAGCCCCTACGGAAGAACAAAGCATTTTATTGAACAGATCCTCGGTGATGTTTACCGCTCCGATAAAGAGTGGAGCATATCACTGCTCAGATATTTTAACCCCATCGGCGCCCATGAAAGCGGTCTTATCGGTGAGGATCCCAACGGTATCCCCAATAACCTGATGCCCTATATCTCGCGCGTCGCTATCGGAAAACTCCCCTGCCTTACCGTTTTCGGCGGCGATTACGATACAAAGGACGGTACCTGTATACGCGATTATATCCATGTTGTCGATCTGGCTAAGGCTCACCTCTGCGCTGTGGATAAGATCCTCGGCACAACAGGTATTGAGGCATATAATATAGGCAACGGCAAGGGCTACAGTGTGCTTGATATTATCAATGCATTTGAAAAGGAAAGCGGCATAAAACTCAATTATGTTATCGGCGACAGAAGAGAGGGCGACCTCCCTGCTTTCTATGCCGACGCATCTAAGGCTAATACCGAGCTTGGCTGGAAGGCTGAGTATGATATTGATAAAATGTGCGCAGATACATGGAATTTCCAGACAAAAAACCCCGACGGAATAAAATGACCTGCCGATCTCAGACAAGACCGCTCAATAACAGCGCTGTAATTGCGCTGTCTGTTTTTCGTCAGAATGTGCAAAAATAATACGTCTGACTCGACGGTTATCAAGCGGTCTTTGTGCATAATAACCAGATTACAGCGATCAAATGCGCCGTCAAACCGTCAGACATTCCTCTGACGGTATTGCATTTAATGTTTTTTGTGCGGAAATCCGACGGAAATTTAAAATTTTTATGGACTTTGCCGCTTTTTTGTTGTATAATACTTTCATATGCCTATACAACTCTGAAAGGAAGACTATATAATGAAAATAAAGAACGTAATCAAGCCTGTCGCTTTGCTTGGAGCTGCGGCTATGCTCGTGTCTGCATCAGGCTGCGCAGATACCTCATGGAGCTACAAAACAGATAACAAGACTCTGACAAACGGCGGCTGGATCTATTATACCTTCGACGCTATGAACGAGGGCGTAAGCAAAATACAGGCAGATGACGAAAACTTTGAGCTTTCAAAGAGCGATATCACCTCGAAGAAGATCGAGGACAAGAACGCAGTTGACTGGATCAACGAAGAAGCAAAGGAACATTCTCTGGATTTCCTGACCATATTCAAGCTTGCAAAGGATTTTGACATCAAGGTCGATGAAGAAAACCGCAAGGCTATGAAGAATACCTACAAGAGCTATTTTGATTCAGGTTATATGGATACCTACAAGAAGCTCGGAGTAGGACTTGATACATTCGTTGACGTGTTTGTTGTATATCCCGATCTCGAGGAAAAGGTGTTCAAGCACGTTTACGGCACAGACGGTTCCAAGGCTGTCAAGGACGAGGATATCAAGAAATATTTCGAGGATAATTACACCAGCTATTACTACATTTCCTATTCTCTGAAAACAAAAGATGACGACGGCAACGATGTAGATATTGACTCGGATACAAGAGATAAGGTAACGGGTAATTTCGCTGATTATGCGACCAGACTTAACAAGGGCGAATCAATAGACGATATCGAAACAAGCTATAAGGCTGATTTTGAAGTCGAAACCGTACCGAGTACAAAGGCTACCGCAGTTTTGGAGGATTCCTCCGTACCCGAGGAGGTTCAGAAGGTCATTAAGGATCTTGGTGATAAGAAAGCAACCGTAAAGACAATTGACGATACACATTATCTTATCTACAAGGGTTCGATCTCCGATGAAGCAAAGACGCTTTCCGATGAAGCGTCCGACGGCTCGACCGTGACAAAATCCACAGTTCTTCACAAGATGAAGGACGATGATTTCAAGACCTATCTTGAAGAAGAGCGCAAGAAGCTCAAATATGAGAAAAACGATGCTTGTTTTTCCAAATATACTGTAAACAGAACTATTCAGATCATTACAGATGAGGAAAAGAAGTCCGAGGAATCAAGTAAATAAAAAAACAACCGCTGTGCAGCTGACCTGTACAGCGGTATTTACTAAGAAAGCAGTGGTTTTTCAGAGATCGGTGTTTCTCAAAATATATGCAAAGGAGCCTGTATTATGAAAAATACAATAATCCGCAGAAGTGTTTTCGGCGTATGTATTCTTTTTACGATGATACTTCTTCTGTATCTTGTGGCAGCAGCCAACAACGGAACGATAAAATATGTTACAAACGATAATACACAGCTGAAAATATACCGATATTACGGAACAGCAGGCTGTATCATGCTTATGGATAAGGAAAACATTCCCGTTGACGAGGAATACAGAAGCAAGGTCAAGGACGAAATAGCCCTGTTCATAAGTTATACCGATCTGCAGAAGATAGGATCGTCTGACATTGCAAAGCTTATCTGTATAGACAATGTATTCGGTTACGGCATGAAGGACGATCTTTTCACCGAGTTTCACCGCAGGTACAATAAAGAAGCAAAGCTTTATGACGAAAACCTGTACGACGATTACAGCGGAGTTGACAATGACACAAAGCTTGCCCTGCAGCTCACCTCAACTGACGAGATATGGAAAACCTTTGATCCGTTCGGAATTGAGGATCCCGAGCATGACATAAAGCAGATACTTGCGGACGGGTTCAATAATAATCTCGACAAATACGATCACAATGATATTTACAACGGAAAGGTTTCCGTCACGAGCGAGTTGGAGAATATTTTTTATTATTATTTATCCACAGACAGTCTGTCATATCTGAAATATGAAACTGTATGGAATGTTCTCGGTCCGGGGTATCAGCACGATCTGTTTGAATCAAATGCAGAGAAAAAGGATTTCAATGCAGAGAGCATCAATAACATACCTGCCATTCTGACCGACAACAAGGCGTATTTTTCGCTTGGAGCGAAGATAACGCCGAAATACACGCCTCAGCAATATTTCAATTCACTGAAAACCCCGTCGGCATTTGAATATGATCCGTCATCGCAGGAAAATTCATATTTTGAATATACATTATTTTCGGACATATGCCAGCCGGAAACGCTGAAGATATCCGACAATGAATTTTTCCGTGAAAACATCGGAACATGGCTGACGGACAACAGAAAAAATTTCTGGGCAGCCTGACCGGCGCGCCTGGTAAAAACTCACCGGGAAACAGAACGGCAAAGTTTCGCCCGCCTTTTCAAAGGCGGCAGTTTCCAAAGGCAGAGCCTTTGGTCGCGCTCCGCAGAGCGCGAAATACTAGAAAAGGGCGCAGTTCTACCATAATTCAACCATAAAGCCGCGATTGTCAGTTAGTGACAACCGCGGCTGTTAAATTATCGGTATGAATTCAGAGCTAAGCCGGAGGCGCAGCGACCAACGCGAATCGACCGCGCAGGCACTGCGCCCGCCGAGAATTGCTTTTATTCGGAAATAAGCTTTTTTGTACCGGTCTTGTCCATAGCCGTTCCAAGAAAAATGAACAAAGCAGCACTGCCGATGCACTGGATAATATTCGACGGTATATCTGCTACTGCTGCACTGAATGCCGCTGCTGCCGGTGAACCTGAAAGAATTGCAAGCAGCGCGCCCGAAAGATAATACCCTCCGACACAAATTGCCGAAGCAGGAATAAGACAGAACAAGCTGCGCTTACAGATTATATCCGGACGTCTGTTGCCGACAAAAACCGAAGCCATAGCCGCTTTGATCACCATTGTCGGAAGAACCCATATTGCATAGCCGGAAAGATAATCCGACATTCCTGCACCGATCGCTGCTGCGCCCATCGCATACGGCGCCGGAAGCAGACACGCCGCCAGAAAAACACAGCCATCTCCGATATGTACATACCCCTGATGTGTCGGAATATGCACAAACGCAGTCATTATATATATCATAGCCGCAAACAAAGCCGATAATATCAGATATTTCAGATGCGTATGCGCTTTCTTTCTTTCCATTTTTTACTCTCCTTGAATTTGTTTTACTGAATTATAGCACCGATCGCCTACAATGTCAATAGGCAGCTTGCTTTCCTCAACAGTTTCTGCCTTGCGGCAGAAAGATCAGTCCGTAAAGGGATTACCCTCGACCTGCAAGCCTTTAAAAAGGCTTGACCTAAACTTTCCGTTCTGTTTCCCGGCGAGTTTCTACCCGGCGCGAGTTACGAAGCTTCCCGACGTGCCCAGAGCGGAGCCGGAGGCGTAGCGACCAACGCGAATTGAGAGCGCAGGCACTGCGCCGCCCTCAGCTCTGCATAAGTTCCGCCAACCGATCGCTATGCTCTCGGGGCGTCACTTGTTTCCCAGGGCGTCCCCTCTCCAAAAACAGTCCACTGGACTGTTTTTTGGATTCACCCCCGGCACGAGGGATTGTATGCCTGAGAATTTCGCGCTCTGCGTCGGCGCCCGGCGTGCCGCCGGTGTCCATTCGCGCTGTTCGCTGCGCCTCCCTGCCTGCCCTGTCCGACCGGCAGGCGGGCGGCAGGCAGACGTTCCGCTCTGAATACAAGGCGGTAGTTTATTGGTCGCGGTTTTTACTAACTGACAGTCGCGGCTTTATAGTTGAATCCCGATAGAACTTTCAACGCGAATTGACCGCGGAGGCACTCCGCCCTTTGAAAAGGCGGGCGAAACTTTTCCGTTCTGTTTCCCGTCAGTTTCTTACTAGCGCGAGTTACGGTGTTACCCTAAGTAAATGTTACTCCGTATCGTCGATCTCCTCGGGCAGGGATTCAGTACCGTTGACCTCATGATGATATGTCGGTACTACCTCAGCAATGATCTCCTCAACATTGTCCTTGTCATTCCTCTGCGCCGCATAATATAATTCCTTTAGTAACGGCAGAAATTCTTCATTGTCAAATTCTATCGGCTTGCCAATGTATATCTTCTTGTTGTCGGTCTTTGTCAGTCCCTCTTCATTCAGAAGAAGCTCTTCATACAGCTTTTCTCCGGGTCTGAGTCCCGTGTATTCGATCTTGATGTCCTCATGCGGCTTGAATCCCGATAGCCTGATAAGATTCTCGGCAAGCACCCTGATCTTTACCGGCTCGCCCATGTCAAGAATGAATATCTCTCCGCCTTTTGCAAGACTGCCGGCTGTCAGTACAAGCGATACCGCCTCGGGTATCGTCATGAAATATCTTATAATATCGGGGTGCGTTACCGTGACAGGACCTCCGGTGCGTATCTGCTCCTTGAAAAGCGGAATTACCGACCCGTTTGAACCCAGTACATTTCCGAAACGTACCGCAACAAAATTTGTCTTGCTGCGCCTGCCCATCATCTGGATTATCATTTCGCATATCCTTTTGGACGCGCCCATTACACTCGTCGGGTTTACCGCCTTGTCAGTCGATATCTGCACAAAATTCCTGACATGGAACTTGTCAGCCGCTCTCGCAAGCTTCAATGTGCCGAATACGTTGTTCTTTACCGCTTCTTCGGGATTTGTTTCCATAAGCGGAACGTGCTTGTGCGCCGCAGCATGGAATACAACGTCGATGTTCTTCGTGCGGAAAATATGCTCCAGCTTCCTGCGGTCACGCACAGACGCGATCTGTACCTCGAATGAAAGCGATGTGCCGTGCTTGCGTATAAGCTCCTGCTGGATCTCATATGCGTTGTTTTCGTAAATATCAAGTATGATAAGATGCTTCGGGTGCAGACGCGCAATCTGACGGCAAAGCTCCGAACCGATGGAACCGCCGCCGCCCGTTACAAGAACAGTCTGTCCGATAATATATTTTCCGTATTTTTTCGTATCGAATACGACAGGCTCGCGTCCGAGAAGATCGTCTACCTCGACCTGACGTATCGAGGAGGTTATCGGCACTCCCGATGTCATGAGGTTATATATATTCGGGATTATCTTTACTTCAAGATGTGTTTTTGTGCAGGAGTCAAGAATACGCTTCTTGTCCGTGACGCTTATCTGGGATATCGTGAATAGAATGACTTCTATTCCGTATTTCTCACATATTTCCGGTATCTCATATGTTGTTCCGACTACCTCAACGTCTGCAATTCGGCGGTGAAGCTTTTCCTTGTTGTCGTCAACTATGCATACGGGGATATATTCGTTGCCCGGAGTCTTGGAAAGCTCGCTCAGCACCGAAAGCGCGCCCTCGCCTGCGCCGATTATCAGCAGTCTTTTTTTTGCCTTCTGCGCAAGATTGCGCCGCTCAAGGATCTTGTTCAGTCTGTAGACTATCCGGAACATCATCACGAAGAAGGTTGACATCAGCGCAAATGATATATATACCCTTGAACCAAGATTAAAGACAGGAACGAATATCCCTATCCCCATTGTGATAAGCATAAAGCTGAGGTTTGCCGTAAGCGACGCTATGCCGGCATAGAAAAAATCCTCGATATCCGCATAACGCCACAGCTTGTTATACAGACGGAACAGCATGAATATCAAAATGAAACAGACGTTCTCTATCAGTAGTCCCCACAGAAAAATGTCTGCGCTTTTTTGCAGGGCAAAATCGTCCTTATTTACACCGTAGGAAATATAATACGAAATATTCCATAACAGGAAATCACACAGGAACAGAAATAACCTTCTGTATTTTCCGAGCGCATTGGAAAGCTTTATCATAAATATCGTCAATCTCCGTTTAATACTGCCGTCAGACGGCAGAGAATCAATTATGCATTTAAAAGCTTTGCTTTCAACAAGCAAAGGCAAGCCGTAGGCTTGCTGTCGTTCAGTGGGAGATTTTTACTCCCACTGAACGGATATATGACACCCGCCGCGAGACTCGGGTGCCATACTTTGCGGTTATAAAGATTATAGTACTTTTCCGACAGAATTACAATAGCCGGAGGGGATTTAGGTAATACTATAGGAAAAATTCGACTTTTTTGGCAAAATGTCAGACAATTTTTCGACAAATTAATTCTTATTAAGAATAATACATGGTTACATTTGTTCTATAATATTATTTTGAATCGGACTGTCATAAGACGGCGTCAATGCTGTCTGTCTTATACATTTTTTGAAAAAGGAACGGGAATTATACCCGATTTTCGATCAGGAGGATATCATATGATCAGAGTAGGTCTTGACATAGGCTCAACAACCGTTAAGTGTGTTATGCTGGACAAGGACAACAAAATTATATTTCAGACCTATGAAAGACATTATTCGCAGATAACCGGCAAGATAGCCGAGCTGCTTGACGTTGTACATTCAAAGATCCCCGAGGGTGAAACAGCAGCAGTTGCAATGTCGGGATCAGCCGGCATGGGTGTTGCCGACGCCTGCGGTATAGACTTCATTCAGGAGGTTTATGCAACAAGAGTTGCAGCAAATACCTTTATCCCGAATACCGATGTCGTGATCGAACTCGGCGGCGAAGACGCAAAGATACTTTTCCTTTCGGGCGGCATGGAGGTGCGCATGAACGGATCCTGCGCAGGAGGGACCGGCGCATTCATCGACCAGATGGCGACTCTGCTCAATGTCCCGATAGAGGAGCTGAACGGTCTTGCCGAAAAGCATGAAAAAACCTATACCATTGCTTCACGCTGCGGTGTTTTTGCAAAGACGGATATCCAGCCGCTTCTTAACCAGGGCGCGCGCAAGGAGGACGTTGCCGCAAGCATATTCATGGCTGTTGTGAACCAGACCATAGCAGGACTTGCGCAGGGCAGAGAGATCAAGGGACAGATCGTTTATCTCGGCGGTCCGCTTACATTCATACCCGAGCTTCGCAAGGGCTTTGACAAGGCTCTGAAAACAACAGGCATCTGCCCGGAAAATTCGCTTTATTACGTTTCTCTCGGAGCGGCGCTGTGCGCGGATAAATCCATAGATTTCGGCAAAGCTCACGAAAAAATAGAAAAATACAGGGGTACGGGCAATTTCGCCTTCAACAAGCCTCTGTTCAACAATAAAGAAGAGCTTGACGCGTTCCGCAAAAGACACGCTCAGGCTAAGGTCGAAAAGGGAGATCTGAAAAATTACACGGGACAGGCATTTGTCGGAATAGACGCAGGTTCAACTACCGTAAAGGGAGTCGTTACCGACGAAAAGGGAACCCTTCTGTATTCGGAATATATGTCAAACAGCGGCAATCCCGTGCCGATAGTAAAGAAATTCCTCGAAAATATCTATACCGTAAATCCCGGCATAAATATCCGTTCCTCTGCGGTAACAGGCTACGGCGAGGAGATCATAAAGAATGCCTTCGGAATAGATCACGGTATCGTCGAAACCATCGCCCATATGACGGCTGCAAAAAAATTCATGCCCGATGTGGAATTTATCATAGATATAGGCGGTCAGGATATCAAATGCTTCAAGATCAGAGGCGGAGCGATCGACAATATCTTCCTGAATGAAGCCTGCTCCTCCGGCTGCGGATCATTTTTGCAGACCTTTGCAAACGCTCTCGGCTACAGCGCCGAGGAATTTTCAAGGCTCGGACTTCTTGCCGAGCACCCTGTCGATCTCGGTTCAAGATGCACAGTATTCATGAATTCATCAGTAAAGCAGGCTCAGAAGGACGGCGCGACGATAGAGGATATTTCCGCCGGTCTTTGTCTGAGCGTAGTAAAAAATGCTCTCTATAAGGTCATACGCGTATCAAGCCCCCGTGAGCTTGGCAAGAAAATTGTCGTTCAGGGCGGTACGTTCCTGAATGACGCAGTACTGCGCGCATTCGAGCAGGAAATGGGCACCGACGTTATCCGCCCGGATATATCCGGACTTATGGGCGCATACGGCGCAGCGCTTTATGCGCGTTCGCTCAGCGGTGAAGAGGGCAGATCGACCATACTCAATATGGCAAAGCTCTCGAACTTCGAGCATAAGATAAAAGCAATAAACTGCGGCGGCTGCAGCAATAACTGCCGTCTGACCGTTAATACCTTCAGCGGCGGAAGAAAATACATTGCCGGAAACCGCTGTGAAAAGCCTGTCACCAAGAAATCTCCCGATGACAGCTTCAATATTTACCAGTACAAATTGCAGCAGCTGCAAAGCTATAAACCGAAGGAAGGCGCTTCAAGAGGAAAGATCGGTATTCCTTTGGGACTTAATATGTTCGAGCTTCTGCCGTTCTGGCACACATTCCTGACAAAGCTCGATTTTGAGGTAGTGGTATCGCCCTTCTCGAACAGAAAGCTCTATCTCCACGGACAGCAGACGATACCGAGCGATACGGTATGCTTCCCGGCAAAGCTTATGCACGGTCATGTACAATGGCTGCTCGACAACGGCATAAAGCAGATATTCTATCCCTGTATGTCATATAATTTTGACGAGCATCTCGGTGACAACCATTACAACTGTCCGGTAGTCGCATATTACCCGGAGGTCATTCACGCGAATATCCGCGGAATAGAGGACGTCAAATTCTTCCACGAATTTGTCGGAATACACAGACCGAAGGATTTCCCGAAAAAGATACACGCTGAGCTGCTGAAATTCTATCATGATATCACACTGAAGGAAGTCAAGGCAGCGGCAAAGGCAGCCTATGCCGAATATTCAGACTATATCAGGCGCATCCGTGATTACGGAAACGACATTATCAGACGTGCAAGGGAGCAGGGCAAGGAGATAATCGTTCTTGCCGGAAGACCCTATCATGCCGATCCGGAGATCAATCACGGCATAGACAAGCTTATAACAAGCTTTGACGTTGCAATCGTTTCCGAAGATATTGTAAGCGACAAGGAAGCAAAAAAAGTAAAGACCGGCGTTCTCAATCAGTGGACATATCATTCAAGAATGTATGCTGCTGCCGAATATGTCAGCCACAACAAGGATATGGAGCTTGTGCAGCTTGTTTCGTTCGGCTGCGGTGTTGACGCCATAACGACCGATGAAGTCCGCGCTATTCTCGAGCGCCACGGCAGAATATATACACAGATCAAGATAGACGAGATCACAAATCTCGGCGCAGTCAAGATCAGACTTCGCAGCCTGCTTGCTACGGTTAAATAAAATGTGCAATTAGCAATGTGCAATTGTTGTACGCTTTGGCAGAGCCAAAGCGAAATAATAGTCGCAGGCGACAAATGAATACTGAAAACTGAATAACTGTTTAATGAATAATGTCGGTTGCCTGCCTTCGGCAGGCTCTAATAAAGAATTTTGCTTTGCAAAATTCAACAATTATTATTCATTTTTAAGTCTTAAGTCTTAAGTCTTAAGTTTTAAGTTTTAAGTTAGCACCGTAAGGCGCGAAATAATGCGGGTGCAGGGCGGTCGACCGCCCTGCCGGATTCCAAAGGCAGCGCCTTTGGTGGGGTTTGGGGCAAAGCCCCAAGAGGAAGGTGGAAGAATGGCAAAATTAGTTTATGATGATAATGGACGACTGATGTTTACCAGAGAAATGAGAAAGGAAAATTATACCATTCTCGTTCCGATGATGGCAAAGATACATTTCAAGATCATGACAAACGTATTTGTGCATTACGGCTATAACTGCGTTCTGCTCGATACCGAGGGACCCGAAATAGCTCAGGTCGGACTTAAATACGTCCACAACGATACCTGCTACCCTGCGCTTCTCGTTATCGGTCAGATGATACACGCCCTGCAAAGCGGTAAGTACGATACCAATAAGACTGCCCTCATGATAACTCAGACAGGCGGCGGCTGCCGCGCGTCCAACTATATCCATCTTCTCAGAAAGGCTCTCGTCAAGGCAGGCTTCGAGAATGTTCCCGTTATCTCCCTCAATATGTCTGGTCTGGAGAAAAACAGCGGTTTCAGCCTTACAATACCGATGATCCGCCGCGTTGCCGCAGGTCTTATCTACGGAGATATGATAATGGCTCTCGATAACCAGATCAAGCCCTACGAAATAAACAGGGGCGACAGTCAGGAGCTTGTCGATAAATGGGTGAATAAGCTTACCCAGACTCTCGCTGACGGTCACGGCTTTACCAAAAAAGAGATCGCTGACAATCTGGACGGTATCGCGTCGGATTTCTCTAAAATAAAAATCAATAAGGTCCCGAAGGTAAAAGTAGGTATCGTCGGGGAAATATATGTAAAATATTCCGCCCTCGGCAATAACGATCTTGAACAGTTCCTCTACGATCAGGACTGTGAGGTCAATCTTCCGGGTATTCTCGGCTTTGCCCTCTTTAAAGTTGATAACCGTATGGAGGATATAAAGCTCTACGGCGGAAGCAAGGCTAAATTTATCGTTGTAAAAAAACTTTTCAATTACCTTATAAGCCTTGAATCCCTTATCATAAACAGTCAGAAAAAATACGGCTTCCGTCCCATCGGAACATATGCCCACACCAAATCCCTCGTGGACGGTATGGTCGGCTACGGCAGTAAAATGGGCGAAGGCTGGCTACTGACCGGAGAAATGCTGGAGCTTATCGAAACGGGCTTTGAAAATATCGTATGTACCCAGCCATTCGGCTGCCTTCCCAACCATATCAACGGAAAGGGTATGATACGCCCGATCAAGATGCTCGACGAAAGAGCAAATATCGTCGCTATCGACTACGACCCCGGTGCGCCAAAGGTAAATCAGGAAAACCGTATCAAGCTTATGCTTGCCGTCGCAAAGGAACAACTTGCAAAAAAAATTCAGAACGATGAAAAAGACAATTAAGGCAATACCGCACAAAGATAGTGCCGCAGATGCGCCGTCTATTTTTTCGTCAGATTGTGCAAAACGAGCGCAGTTAACCTGACGGTTATCAAGCGAGTTAGCCGCAAGGCGGTCTTTGTGCGGTGTGGCCTTAATATTATCACCCTTTCATTAATACTTTTCGCCGCCGCGATACTGCCGTGTATCACGGCGGCTTATGCCTTGCCGGAATGGCTTTACTATATCTCTGCGGCAGTATTCCTTGCAGCAAATATATTCCCCGCACCGTTTACCGCTCTTCCGACAAGATACCGCATCGCCTGCGGCGGAGGAAATCTGCTCTGCGCCTTCCTTATCCTTATCCTCCCCGAAACAGTATACTGCATAGCGGCTAATGTGCCGCAGTATGGTCTTTTCAGCAGTGAATTCCTGCGGGACGGACTGATACTTTATTTTTCTGAGCTTATAACCGCAAAGTATGTCCCCCGCCTCTAAGGCGGCGGGTGCCATATATCCGTTCAGTGGGAGTAAAAATCTCCCACTGAACGACAGCAAGCCTAGATGCTCGGGACAAGGCTCAGAATACTCGGGATACTCTGCGGACTTATCCCCGTCGTCAATATCATTGTCCTGCTGAAAATAATCTCCGTTGTGCATCAGGAAACCGACAGGGAGGAACAGCGCCTGAAACTGCGGAAAAGCCGCATCGGGAATAATATCTGCCGGACAAAATATCCCATCGTCCTTGTACACGGGGTGTTTTTCAGAGACAGCAGGCTTTTCAATTACTGGGGAAGAATACCCCGTGAGCTTGAGGATAACGGCGCGGTCATCTTCTACGGCAGCCAGCAGTCTGCGCTCAATATAACCGCAAAGTATGTCACCCGAGTCTCGCCTGCCGGCTCGGTCGGTGCTTCTGCTTCGCAGAGGTGTCCACTGGACACCCGCACCCTCTAAGGCGGCGGGTGCCATATATCCGTTCGCTTGTTGAAAGCAAAGCTTTTAAAAAACAGCGCCGCCGAGCTTATGAGGCGCATAAAAGAGATACTGGAGGAGACCGGAAGCGATAAGGTCAATATAATTGCCCATTCCAAGGGCGGGCTTGACAGCCGCTATGCCATTTCATGTCTCGGCGCAGCGCCGTATGTCGCATCTCTGACTACAATAAATACTCCGCACCGGGGCTGTGAATTTGCCGACTGGCTGCTGAAAAATGCACCGGACGTCCTGAAAAAAACTATAACCGAAAAATATAACCGCAAAGTATGTCCCCCGCCTCTAAGGCGGCGGGTGCCATATATCCGTTCAGTGGGAGTAAAAATCTCCCACTGAACGACAGCAAGCCTACTTATGGGAGACAGCGATCCGGATTTTATCGGCGCCGTCAGTGACCTGACAGCCGAAAACTGCCGCAGCTTCAATGAATCTGTCCCGGACAGCCCCGGAGTATATTACCAGAGCTTCGGGAGCAAAATAAACAGAGCTATGACCGGCGTATTTCCGCTGAATTTCTCCCATATGCTCGCTTCACGCTTCGAGGGGGAAAACGACGGGCTTGTATCTGTAAGCTCGGCTCAGTGGGGCGAAAACTATACGGTTCTGCGTTCCCGCGATGCGGACGGTATATCCCATGCGGATATTATCGACCTTTTCCGTCACGACAAGCCCGATCTTGACATAAGAGAATTTTATATAAAACTCGTAAGCGATCTCCGTGAAAAAGGTTTTTAGGAGGAACTGTAATGAAAAAATGGGAAAAGCTCCCCGAAAAATTCAGAAATGATTCTGTCAGGGAATATTATGATATCCTGAAAAAACGCGGCATAAGTCTTGCCGTCAAAAGATTCTTCGATATTATCCTTGCGCTTATCATTACGGTCATTGCTCTGCCGTTTATGATGATCATTGCCGTATGGATAAAGCTTGATTCAAAGGGACCTGTCTTTTTCCGCCAGCGCAGGGTCACGACATACGGCAGGGTATTCAGAATATTCAAATTCCGTACAATGGTCACAGACGCCGAAAAACGCGGCACACAGGTAACAGTCAGCAATGACAGCCGTATCACCGGCGCAGGCAGGTTCCTGCGCAAATGCAGGCTCGACGAGCTGCCGCAGCTTTTCAACGTGCTGCTGGGCGATATGAGCTTCGTCGGCACCCGTCCCGAGGTCGAACGCTATGTTGACCGCTATACCGACGAAATGAACGCTACTCTGCTGATGCCGGCAGGGATAACCTCCCTTGCAAGCATAAAATTCAAGGACGAGGAAAAACTCCTCGACGGGGCAAATGATCCCGACAATGTATATGTAAATACTGTTCTTCCTCAGAAAATGAAGTATAATCTGGAATATATCAAAAAATTCAATTTTTTCTACGATATAAAGCTTATGTTCATGACCTTTTTTGCTGTTTTGAAATAATAAATCTCTGTAAAGTGTGTTATTTGTGGAAATTCCATAAAAAACCATAAATTTGTTAGCAAAATATACAGTTTTATAATAAAGTATTGCAAAGCGTATAGATAAATTGTATAATATATGATAGAGGAGTAGACAGCTGACATAACAAGGCAGGTGATGTTATGGAAAAACTACTATATTTTGATTATTCAGCTTTCTTACTGGAGCTTGTCCTGATCTGCTCGATCTTAATGAGAAAAATGTACAGTAATAATATAAACCGTTTTTTCCTGTTTCTGGTCACGGTCACTCTTATGACGACCTCAATGGACATTGCGGCAGTCGCTCTGGACAGAAACGGACCCGGGTATATTGCCGCAAAGCATTTTTTCCATTCCTCATACCTGTTTCTTCATGTGGTGGTCGCATTTCTTTATCTTGTCTACGTTCTTTTGCAGCAGGATATGTGGTACAGGACGACAGATAAACACTGGAAGATATTTGTGCTTTTTGCTCCGATCGCCTTTATAGGTATAATAACGGTCATTAATCCGTTTACGGGACTGCTGTTTTATTTCAATCAATATGACGAATATACACGCGGACCGCTGTTCCTTTCACTCTATGTCGTGACTGCCTACTACAGTGTTTTCATTTTCTACCGGACGATACATTTCAGAAAGAATACCGACGCAATGCGAACTATATCTCTGACGCTCGGTCTTTTCCTGATACTTCTGGCTGCGATAGTACAGCTTCTGATACCGCAGCTGCTGCTGGATATGTTTGCTCTGGCTATCGGTCTGCTGTTCATGTTCATGATGGTACAGCGGCCTGAGGAGGTCGTCGATCCCGATACGGGACTTAATAATATTTCGTCCTACGTCAGTGATATACGCCGCAGCTACGCAAACAAAAAACCTGAAACCATAATCGTTATTCAGTTTACGAATTACGCGGCAATAAGAGATATGCTTGGCTATAACGATGCTGTGGATTTCAAGCGTTTTCTGTCGAAGGTCATACTTGACAATCTTGCGCGCGACAAGATACGCGCCGAGGTATATTATACCGGATCGGGCTGTTTCCGTGTGCGCATGGATATACGCAATACCGATGATACGGAACGTCTGGCAAATGAGATAAATGATTATTTCAAGAAGGATATACGCTACAACGAGATCACGATAAATCTCGTGACCGTGGTATGTATAGTCCATGTGCCGGAGGATATTTCAGAAAGCTCCGCACTGAGAGCATTTGAAAACGATCTTGGTTCATCATACTATACGGGCAGCGTTCTTTATGCCACAGATATATATCAGAAAAAGAAATATGATATCCTCAGCAGTATTGACGTCATTATAGATGAGGCGATATCCGAAAATGAATTTGAGGTTTATTATCAGCCGATATATTCGCTGCAGCAGAAAAGGTTCAATTCCGCAGAGGCTCTGCTCAGACTGAAAAGCAAGAAATACGGTTTTATTCCGCCCGATGTATTTATTCCGGCTGCCGAGAAAAACGGCGCAATACACAAGATAGGCGATTTCGTACTCGAAAGCGTCTGCGATTTTATAGGCAGCAAGGATTTTGCAGAGCTGGGACTTGATTATATCGAGGTCAATCTTTCCCCTGTTCAGTGTATGGCAAAAGACCTGGCTGCGCATATGATCGAAATATTTAAAAAGAACCACGTCGATCCTGCGCAGATCAATCTTGAAATAACCGAAACTGCTCCGGGAGAAATGCAGAATGCGATCTCCAAGAATATAAATATCCTCTATAATGCCGGAATAAACTTCTCGCTTGACGATTTCGGCACCGGATATTCCAATATGCAGCGCATAGCATCAATGCCGTTCAATATCATCAAGCTTGACAAGACCATCACTCAGGTAGAGGACAATCCGAACCTGATAATCGTACTGGAAAATGTGGTCAAGATGATAAAATCCCTCAATATGAAAATAGTTGCCGAGGGTATCGAAACAAAAGAGCTTGTCGAGCGTTTTTCGGATATGGAATGTGAATACATACAGGGGTATTATTATTCCCGTCCGCTTCCGCGCAGCGAGTTTATAGATTTCATCAAAACGCACAAAGCCGCCTGATAACAAAAGCTCTCCGGATCCGAACCGGCACAGATCGTCCGGACAACGCAAGAAGATTCCCTGAGGCAGAATATTAAGCTTTAAACAACATACTGGCACCGATAGTCCATCGGCGCCAGTTTTGTTTTCCGGTTTCATATGTACATACTTTCTTTACACGCTCCATGCGGCGCTTGCCGACTGGAGATCAGCCATTCGGTGGAATATGATCTCTGCCCCATCGGACAGATCGCAAAAAGGAGCGCAAAAATCACGGTAATTATATGTCAGCCCCGAAATATAACAGCCGCCGTGGATATAGCAGATCACCTTACCAGAGGGTTCGGCTCTGTTTCTGATCAGACGCTGATATTTTGTGCCGTTTGCTGTCGTCAGACATTCGAGAGTATAGCCTTTTTTTGGTTTCGTATGCGAATATTTTGCAGACATCTGTTTCATTTTATATAAAAAAGGAGTCAACCTCATGAAATACAGTATAATATCGGGAAGATTTCAAACAGGATCACCGCAGCAGCAAGCGGGATACATAAAACTCTTCGGAGAAAATGATCATTAGTAATAAGTATATACCACTTTGAGCGAATCATATATTAAGATTTGGGATCTCTGAGATATAATCAGGCAATACAAAAAAGAATATGTAAAAAAACAGTCTCTGAACTATAAAACCCCCGACAGAGTAAACCGGAATGGTGTTATGCTCTGCCGAGGGGCATACTATAATATCACTAACCATAAATGGTGGGTGTTCTGCTGTTACTTCCGGTCTGTATTATAAAAGGTATAGACCGGGAGCCATTATTATTTCTTATTTGAAATGAAATTGTAAATGTACCGCAGTTAGGCTTCATCATCTGTCAGATATCCGCCCGAGATAAGCCCGAAAGCATATTCGTCCGGAAGGCTGTTCGATGCCGCAAGAGCTTCAAACTGTTTCTTTGTCATTTCAGCTTCGCATCTTACTTCATTTATCAGTTCAGCCTTTATGCCCTGTGCTGTAAGGATATCATAGGCAGCCTTTATCTTCTCTTTCAGGAAAGCATGAACAGCCGCCTGATATTCCTCGTCAAGAGGATTGTATTTTCCGTGTTCGGTTTTCCACGATTCGTTCAGTTCCTCCTTCATCTGACGAAGGGTTTTTCCGTTATAGACATAATCATACATATCGTCTGAATCTGGACGGGTAACATAAACGGAATATGCCTTGCCGTCATTTGATGAAAGTGCAGCCATTACAGACTGATCTACACGCAGACCGTTAAAACGGTAATATCCCATTCTGTCCTGAAGACCTTCTTCCCTGAGCATCAGCGTAACACTGCCGCCGGATTCAAACTTCACGACAAGTATCTTATCATCCTCCTTGACAGTATAAACTCTGCTGTTGTCGTCAAGATCGGAATAACAACCCCTGAAATCTCCCGCACGGCCTATATCCTTGTCAAGAGTGTATTCAGAGTTATTGAATACCTGCATATATGTCTTGCCGTCGTCCGTTATGATAAATCCGAGCATATCCGAGCCTTCATCTTCGTTTTTCGGAATTTCAAAGTATGCTTGTTCGCTTGTCTGTGCTGGTGTCTTACTTTCAACAGGCTTTTCGGGAGTTTCCGTGCTATTGCCTGCCTGCTGTTCGGTCTTGCCTGCTTTGCTCGTCTGATTATCGGATACAGGCGTACTGTTATTTTTCTGTTCCTTTGTATCTGTTTTGATATCGTCCGCTTTATCGGTCATCTTTTTATCTGACACATCGGGGTTTGCTGTAATATACGGCTGCTTGTTGATATTAACAATAACGGCTGCGGACAAAGCAGCAATTACCAATGCGGCAGCTGCGGCTGTGAATTTCATCACGGGCAGCCTTTTCTTTTTTGGGACATTGACAGCTTCATTTATAAGGTCCTCGTCAATATTGCTCATTTCAATAAAAAGCTTATTGTTTTTCATAACAATTCCTCCTTTGATAAATAATCCCTGAGCTTATTTCTTGTTCTGAAAAGAGAGCTTTTTACCTTGCTTTCGCTGATACTGAGTGCTTTGGAAATATAAGATATCGTTTCTGAAAGAAAGTATCTCCTGATAAAGATTATCCGGTTATTCCTTGAAACAGTTCTCAGAAAATCGCTTATTATTTCTCCAAGCTCCTTTTCCGCTGTTTTTTCCAATGTACTGTTATCAGGCAGACACTCCGAAAGCTCCTTCGTCAGCTCCACAACAACAGCATTGCGCTTTTCGGCATTTGCTTTTTCTGCCATATTCAAGGCGGTGTTTCTGCATATCTTAGCAAGGTATGCGAAAAAATGCTTCGGCCTTTGCGGCGGTATTGAGTTCCACGCTTTCATATAGGTGTCGTTTTCACATTCTTCCGCCTCCTCTTTACTTTGAAGAATACGGAAAGCAAGTGCATAAAGCTGCCCTCCGTAGCTTTCCTTAGTCTGAGTTACAGCGTCCTCATCACGGCTGAAATACAGCTCAATAATTTTGTTATCCTCCATATTGAATCCTCCAAAGGTTTATAAGATCCGGATCTATATTCCCTTCACTATTATAGACCGAAAATAAGCTTTTTTCGTTGCGTTTATTTAAAAAAATTTAAGGCAACACCGAACAAAGATAGTGCCGCAGATGCGCCACCTATTTTTTCGTCAGAATGTGCAAAACGAGCGCAGTTAACCTCACGGTTATCAAACGAATATGGTGCAGAATGACGGAAAAAGAGTACCCCAAGGGCACTTCCTTCGGGCGCAGCAGATGCGGTGCTAAGCCGTAAGGCGTTCTCCCGGCGGTGTTGCCTTAACGATAAAGATAAGTGAAAGCCGCAGTAAAAAGAGCTGCTGTTCAGGTCTGTATGAAAAAATGGTCTGGCAGAGTACAGCACCGAAATGGTGTTATACTCTGCCGTTTTTTACGAAAAGATCACAGATTCCACATAAATTCCAAATATATTCCATTGAGATTCCCTTAATGGAAAATATACTTTATACAGTAAAAACAATACCGGAGGGGTCACCATGGATAAAAGGACAAAACAGGACAGCTTTGATAAAGAATATAATGACAGTCTGAATAAGCTATACAGAGAAAATGCAGGACTTACGGGTTTCAGATGGTTTCTTGATACGGCTCACAGATGGGCTTACAGCCGTGATGAACACGATGTAGTTATACTCGGAACTGCCGTACCAGAGGAGCTTGTTATGGCGGCAGGCGCAGAGCCATTTTGGTTCATAGGCGGAAGTCTTGGCTCAATTCAGTGGTCCGACGAGCTTGTACCGAGAGATACCGATCCCGTGAGCAGGTCGGTTTTAGGATATATCAACAGACCGGGTAGTAATTATCATGATCCGCTGTTTATCGTTCCGCTGACTAATGACAGCATGAGAAAAACAGCCTATATACTGAAGTCGGAAGGAAGAAAGATATGTCTTGTTGATATCCCTCCGGACAGAAACGATAAATACGCCGCACAAAAATATGCAAAGCAGATGAAGGATATGTGCTCTGCTGTCTCGGCTCATACGGGTGTTAAGGTGACAAGAGATTCGATAATATCATCTATGAAAAGAGTGTCTATGGCAAGGGCTGTGCTGCGTGACTTTCTTGATGTATCGAGGGGACGGACGGATATCATTACCGATTCCGCAAGGTTATTTGTTCAGAACAGTTATTACATGACCGATTCCGTTGATGAATGGACTTATCATGTTGCTGAGCTTACACGGGAGATCGGATACTATACTGCACGTTCGGTCAGAACGGGAAAAAGCCGTCCGAGAGTAATGCTATGCGGCTCGCCTGTTTTATTTCCAAACTATAAGATACCGTTTCTTATCCGTGATGTCGGTCTTGAAATAGCTGGATCTGTCGATCATACAGCAATGAAAACACAGATGATCTATAAGCGGAAAATGCTTCGCGGCAGCCGTGACAGGCTGATAGAAACCATTTCGGCACAGTGGCTTGAATACGATTCTTCCCCGTCATATATCAGGAATGACATTCTGTATGATAACATCCTGACTGCCGTGCAGAGCAGAGAAATTGACGGCGCAGTCTGTCATATCCTGAAAGGTCAGATCGAATACGACTTTGAGCTTGAAAGAATTGAATCAATGCTTTCAGAATACGGCATACCCGTTTTCAGGCTTGAAACAGATTATCAGTATCAGGATGTCGAGCAGCTCAGAATACGCATGGAGGCTTTTTCAGAAATGCTTGTACAAATCAGGGTGAGGAGGGTGAAAAGAGTATCATGAGATCAAAGAAAAGAATAATCATCACCGTACTTGTTTGCATCGGAATAGGGCTGCTTGCCTATTTTGCATGGCTGTTCCCGTTCTATGTTTTTGAAACGAATGATTTTGATACAAGCATTGAAAAGCTGTTATCATTCGATTATCTGAAAACACTTGTTCCGCTGTTTATCATGATCGGACTTTCGGCAGCCGGAATAATAATGATCGTACTTTTAAGGCGTATGCTTGCAAAGAGTGATAAAAAATTCAGCAGATTTGCAGATGTACGGACAAGCAGAGCAAGGGGCAAGGCTCCGAAACAGAAGCCAGCGGCATTTATGGTCATACGGTGGATAGTTATGATCGTTTCCGCAATTCTGTTGATCTGGGGCGGTCTGATATTCGGAATGGGAATATCGAGCCTGAGCATACCGGTGCTTTCATGTCCCTGGAATACAGAGGAAATGACCAATTCAAGCTGCTATTATCTTTCACACCTGAACGAGCTGTTTGAGCTGCCCATAGGGAACATACTGCTGTTCTTTATCAGCACATTGGGATTTATTTTTGTATTAGGTCGGGTGATATGCGGCTTTCTTTGTCCCGTTGGACTTATACAGGATATAATGGATAAGCTTCGCAAAAAGACAAATACCGAAGGCATAAAAATGAATGAAAAAATGTACGGTGCTATCACTCCGGTAAAATGGTTCATACTGCTTATATTCATCGGTCTGTGCTTTGCCGGAGGGAATTTCTGCAATTTCTGTCCGGCGGTAGCTGTTTCTCCGATACTTGCCGGAATGAGCACAAGCCTTTATGTAAGCGGGTTTTTAATGGTACTGGTTCTTATGGGCAGTTTCTTCAAGCGCAGGGCTTTTTGTATGGTATGTCCTCTTGGGACGATCATGGGCTTCTTCCATAAGATATCCCTTTTCCGTGTCAAAAAGGACTGCCAATCCTGCACCGAATGCGGAGCTTGCTATGAAGCCTGCCCCATGGGGATAAAGATGATCTATACCGAAAGGGATAAGGCTGATGTCACACATTCAAACTGTATTATGTGCGGAGAATGTGTACGCTGCTGCCCCGAGGACAATGCTCTTTCAATGACTTTCGCAGGAAAGAAAATATATACATCTTCGAGGAAAAAGATAATGTCAGGCTACGAAGAAGTGAGGAATTATTATGATGATAAAAAAGGCTGAAACGCTCAGACAAAGACAGGACAGGCGCTTTATTAATAAAGAAACCCAGACCTCGGCAAAATACCTCCGCCGTCTGAAAGAGCTCAGCGGCGCGCCTGACGGCATGGAGCCGTTTTACGATACTCTTGAACGCATATATGTTGATATGGATTATGCAAAAAGCGGCGCTTACCATCACACTGTCGGTACATACTGTGTTATGACTCCGCCGGAGCTTATCTATGCCGCAGGCGCTATGCCCGTAAAGCTTTGCAGCGGAAACTATACCGCATTTTCTGTCGGTGACGATATAGCCCCCCGCGACGCCTGTCCTCTTGTCAAGGCTGTGGCAGGCTTTAAGCAGACAGGGCTTATGCCTGTTTATGAGGACTGCTCATTGATGATAGTCCCGATAACCTGTGACTGCAAAAAGAAGATCGCCGGTATGCTTTCAGACAGGTGCGAGGTCGTGACACTGCATATACCGGCTGCGCGGAATGACGAGGATATTGAGGAATTTACAAGACAGCTTTATTCTCTTATGGAAAGATTGGAGAATGTTACGGGGAACCAAATTACATATGAAAGTCTTTCCTATGCCTTCCGCATGGTCGGCTATGCGCAGTATGAGCTTTCGGAATTTATAAGGCTGAAAAAGCAAATGCCCTATCTTATCAGAGGAAGTCATGCTATGGCGATACTCAATGCCGCATCATACATGACGGCAGGAGATTGGGGCAAGGCACTTCACAGGGTGAATGAGTCACTTAAAACAAGGATAGACGGAAGAAAGACAGTAACGTCAAAAAAGCTGCCGAGGATACTCCTGACGGGCTCACCGATAGTATTTCCAAATGTAAAGATACCGCTGCTTATCGAGGAAAACGGAGGTATTGTCGCAGGAGATGAAACGTGTATGGGAGAACGCGGAATGTGGGATCCAGCAGTTATCACTGACAATAGCTTTGACGGAATGATGAACGCTCTTGCGAACCGTGCGCTGCGTCCTTGTCCATGTCCGACCTTTGCGGACAATTCACAGAGAATATACCGCATAAAGCAGCTTATCAAGGAAAATCAGATACAGGGAGTTATCTATCATGTACTTCGCGGCTGTCTTGTTTATGATTTTGAATACAGGCGAATCGAGGACGAGTTAGGCAAACTGGGCATACCCGTTATCCGTCTTGAAAGTGACTACAACGAGGAAGATATCGAGCAGCTCAGGATACGCATTGAAGCCTTTATCGAGCTTATTAAGCTAAAACAGGAGCCAGAAAAAATCACGGCAGTACGAAAAAGCTTCTGAGGAGGAAATACAATGGCAAAGTATTATATAGGTCTTGACGGCGGCTCTACCTATCTGAAAGCGGCGCTTATCGGAAACGGCAGAGTTATTGATACAATGGTAAGAAATACGGGCATTGACAACGACGGTACAGCCCGAAAAATAGCAAATGAATTATGTTTAAGGAATTCCCTGAAGCCGTCTGATATCGGTTATATCATGGCGACAGGCTACAGCAGGAAGGTGCTTGAGGTAGCTGATGATGATATTTCCGAGATAACGGCACACGCCTACGGAGTTCGTCTTACCGCGCCGAAGGAATACCGCCCCGGCATGATAATCGACATAGGCGGACAGGATTCAAAGATAATCTATCTTGACGGGAATTACGGTGTCAAGAATTTCAGTATGAATGACAAATGCGCCGCAGGTACGGGGAAGTTCATGGAGGTCATAGCGCAGATACTTGAAACGACTATCGACAATGTGGGGCCGCTTTCCCTGCAAGCGACTAATCCCTGCGATATAAACAGCACCTGCGTTGTTTTCGCACAGTCTGAGGTAATTTCACTTGTGGCAAGAAAATACGACCGCTGCGATATCCTTGCAGGTATGCACCAGTCGATGGCAAAAAGAATTATCAAGATGATGAAGAGATCCGAAAAGGGCGGCGACATCCTTATGACAGGCGGAGGAGCATTGAATACCGGTCTGCACCGTGCCTTTGAGGAGGAGCTTATGAGAGATGTATATGTTGCGCAATATCCGCAGTTCAACGGGGCTGTCGGCGCGGCGCTGATAGCAAGCGAAAGAGGGTGACGAGGTGGCATTTGCATTATTTGTCGAGAGTCTGACGGCTGCCGCTTCGGTAGGAGCAGGCTGCGGTACCTGCTGCGGCTCAGGCATAAGCGCAGCTTTATACGGCTATCTCACTACACATATGAAAAACTTTAAGCAGTCGTTTATCGGCTTTGTCGATTTCTTTTCGGGAAAGCTTATCGCGGTCGTATCACTTTGCTGTATCGCTTCAATAGTCGGGAGCAATATCATAGACGAAAGCGGTAATGTGTTCGGGATAAAGGCTGCCCTTATAGTTGATATATTTATGCTTGCAATGGGTATATTGATGCTGATAGGCTGGATCAGGGAACAAAGCGGACATAAAAGCTGCAAAAGCTGCGGCGGCTGCAAGGACAAACACAATAAGACAGAATACAGAAAAACAAATCATGCGGCTCTTATAGGCATGGGTATAAGCTACGGTCTCAGTCCATGCGCTCCGCTTATTCTTATGACAGGCTATGCATCTTTACTTCCGCTCGGATATGCCGCTGTACTGGGCGCGGTCTTTGCGCTGGCAAGCACGATCTCCCCTATGCTTTTTATGCTGCTGATATCCGGAGTTCTTGCAGGAAAAATGTACAAGGAAATACCGCAGTATCTTAAATGGTTCAGACTTTCCTGTTATGTTTTGCTGATAGTTCTGTTTTCTGTAAGTCTGATAAAGGAGGCAATACTATTATGAGAAAAAAGAGTATCACAGCTTTTCTGTGTGTTTATGCTGCGCTGTGCATTTCCTACTGTGTTGCAAGCTCGGCTATAGTCCCGGATAATGATGATCTTATCGCCGTAACCGAAAGCATACAGACAGAAGAAGCATCATCTGAAAAAAGTTCTTTGTCATCAAAGAAGGAAACCTCATCTGAAAGCAGCAATACTGAAAGCTCTGACATATCTTCCGGAAATGATATAACTGTTCCTGATACGGAAAAAAGCAGCGACAGCGATACTGCTTTGCCGGAACCGGAAGAAAATAATGAAGTGACCATACAGGACAATGCAGAAACAGAGGACAGTATCGAATCTCCGGAAGAGATCATTCAGGAATATAATAACGGGCAGCAATATGAAGAAGAAATAGAGGAAGATAGTGAAGACGAGATCGTTGAGGAAAAGCCTACGCTTGAAGAATTTCTCCGGGGGCTGAGATGCAGCGGGTGCAGACACAACTGTACTTTGCTGTCTCCGAGATGCATGAACGGCGCAAGAAAGGCAAGCCAGGCGGAAAGCCAATACTACAATAGTTAGGGGCAGGAGTGTGGAATTATTCAAAAGTGAAATGTTAAAAGTTAAAATTTAAAATTATATTATCGGTGTTTTCTAATAAAAGGGTAGCTGTGGGCGTGTGGGGTGTGGTATAACAACCGCACGCCGTTAGCCGTTTCGGTCGCCGTGCGCCCTCAACGGACGGCTGAGCGAACGTTGAGCTTCGCTTAATACAACCGCACGCCGTTAGCCG
>CACYWT010000036.1:44570-46646 GCA_902778175.1 uncultured Ruminococcus sp.
ACGGACGGCTGAGCGAACGTTGAGCTTCGCTTAATACAACCGCACGCCGTTAGCCGTTTCGGTCGCCGTGCGCCCTCAACGGACGGCTGAGCGAACGTTTAATAAATTTGTTTATTATGATCGCCTACGGCGATTGTTATAGGTTCAAATTTATGGTATAATGGTGTAAATCGGAAATTAGAGGAGAAAACAATGCTGATTAAAATCGGACAATTCGATATTACAGAATGCTGGGACGGAGTTTTTTACAAGAAACTTTCTCATTACCCTAATATCACAACTTGGGAAATACAAACAGTGCTGGACTTCATCAAGTATGAGGAGTCATATGGTCGGATGTGCAAAATAGAATCCGAGAGACAAATCATTGAAAAAATAGAAAACTACCGTGATACATACGAAAAGGGAGTCAGAATATCTCCGCCTGAAAAGATTGAAGAATGTACCGCTTGTCCAAAGTACAAAGGCTGTATGACAGATTATGTTTGCCATACTACATCAGTTGATAATGCTATTAAAATTCTGAAAACCGGAAAACTCCTTTCGCCGGTATCGGCTCGTAATATGAGTGCTGCGGAATTAGCCAAAGAATCAAGAAATGCCGCAAACGATCCCGAGGATTATTTCCAATACATTATGTTTGCATGGGGAAACTGTCAGGCGGGAGATCGCCTTGTTATGGAAAGAAAGCTTGGACGTTTTCCGAATGAAGAAGATTTAAGTGTAGGCTTTACCCCCGGCGTTCGTTTTTTCTTTCGCTATAAGAATTTGATTCATCATCCTGAAGCGACTTTTGAAGGTGTGCTGCCGATAAAGGTAAAAAATGAGGTTGTGCTGAAAGATTGGATTTCGGCAATTATTGTTCCATCCGTTCATCGAAAGGACTTGGAAGAACATATTCCGGAACAATTGAAAGCGAAGACATACTTCATTTCTAACAACTGCAAAGATATCTGGGAATGGTCTGAAAAAGTGTACGAATATGTGAAAATACTCTAAGCATTAAAATTCTGATTTATCTCATCAAACCCCTCCGGTTTTACCACTAATGGAGAAAGTGAAAACGGAAGTGTAGTTTTTTGCATCAGGTTTATTTACAGAGTTCAGAAGAAGGAGATTGATTATGACTCTCAGAGAAAGAATAATTGAATTCGTCAAAGAAAAGTATAAATCTGAACCGGAGTATTTATGGAACCGTTTTCCTGAATATGCGGTTTTCCGTCATTCTGATAATAAAAAATGGTTTGGCATTATTATGAATGTGCGCAAAAGGAAGCTCGGACTTGATAGTGATGAGGTTGTCGATATTCTCAATGTCAAGCTGTCAGATCCGCTTCTTGTTGATATGCTTATTCGTCAGCCCGGATATTTAAGAGGGTATCATATCAGCCGTGGAAATTGGGTGTCAATTCTTCTTGACGGGTCAGTCCCTTTTGATGATATTTGCAATTGGCTGAATGAAAGCTATATGGTAACAGCATCAAAACAGAAAAAGCAAAAAGTCAGACCGCCAAAGGAATGGATCATTCCGGCTAATCCGAAATACTATGATATTAAACAGGCTTTTGAAAATGCTGATGAAATAGACTGGAAACAGGGCGCAGGAATAAAAAAGGGCGACACTGTTTTTATGTATGTTGCTGCTCCGGTTTCCGCTATTCTTTATAAATGTATTGTTACAGAAACAGATATTCCGTTCAGATATGATGACGGTAATGTAAAGATAAAATCTCTGATGAAAATTAGATTACAGAAGGAATATGAACCGGACAGATTTACCTTCAGCGTCCTTAATGAATATGGGATTTATGCTGTCAGGGGACCAAGAGGAGTGCCGCATAGTCTGAGTGAGGCTCTTGAATAACAGGGAGAAAAAATATGTCAAGATTTATAGTGTTTGATGTGGAAACGCCTAATTATCAGAATAACCGTATGAGTGCGATCGGAATAACTATAATTGAAAACGGAGAAATAGTCGATGACTATTATTCGTTAGTTGATCCCGAAACGCATTTTGATTATTTTAATATTCAGCTTACAGGTATCAGCGAAGAAACTGTAAAAGACTCCCCCACA
>CACYWT010000037.1 GCA_902778175.1 uncultured Ruminococcus sp.
CTTAGAGGGTGCGGGTGTCCAGTGGACACCTCTGCGAAGCAGAAGCACCGACCGAGCCGGCAGGCGAGACTCGGGGGACATACTTTGCGGTTATAAAAATGCTGTCAGCCCGTTTTTTGCGGACTGACAGTTTTTGCTTTATTTTACTGTAAGCTTGAATGTCTTGGATTTGATCTTACCAGTTGCGTCCTTGACATTTATCATTATGTCGTAGGGTACAGCCTTGCCGGGTTTGAACGAGCCTGTTGACGCTGTGCCGTATTTTGTGCCGATCTTAAGCCATGTCGAAGATGACGCCTTCTTGTACATAAGAGCATAGGTATAGGGTCCTGTACCTCCGGTCGCGGAGCCTTTCAGTACGACCTTCTCCCCAACCTTTACGGTATCCGATGAGATCGTCGATGTGTTTTTCAGCGGAGCCGTGACATTGATCCTGAATGTCTTTGATTTGATCTTGCCTGTGCTGTCCTTGACATTAATCATGACATCATACGGAACCGCCTTGCCGGGCTTGAACGAGCCTGTTGACGCTGTGCCGTATTTTGTGCCGATCTTCGTCCATGTCGAAGATGAAGCCTTCTTATACATGAGAGCATATGTGTAAGCCGGTTTTCCTCCCTCAGCCGCAGCATTGAGAGTGACCTTTTCTCCGAGAACGATATTCTCCGAGCTTACGGTGGAAATATTCGCAAGCGGCTTGTCCGGATCATAGAATATGAATCCGTTATCCTTGGCGTATTTCTCAGCAGCAGTTCCGGATTTACCGATGATGGTAAAGCCGTTCGTCCTGACAATTTCTATTCCGCCGGAACATGGCTCTGCGTTCCAGCCTAATGCTCTTTCTCCGATACTGGTGACAGTTCCGGGAATGGTTACAGATGCCAGACCGCGGCAGTCGAAGAAAGCCATCATATCAATGCATTCAAGCCCCTGAGGAAGTATTACCTCTTTCATTTCATTATTGCCTACAAACGAGGTGATCGCAATATATTTCGTTCCTTCTTTTACGGTAACTGTGCTTTCGCGGGGATATCCTTTTTTGTAGGTGTAAAGAGCGCTGCCGATATATACGGCGCCCTCCGGCTGAGAATCAAGCCACGCTGTATTGTCAAATGCGGCATGACCGATGCTGTCAATGTATTCAGGGAAAACTATATCCTTCAGCGAGGTGCATGAGTCAAAAGTAAACGGACCGACCCATGTTATTTTTTGAGGTATAACTATTCTTTCGAGAGAGGTACATTCTCCGAACTGACCGCCGTCATGTTTTTCGTTCCACTCAGTCATATCTGCGGGGAGCCTTACCTCCTTCAGAGAGCTGCAGCCTTCAAATGCGCAGGCTTCTATGGCGCTGATCCCGTCGCAAAGGTATACGCTTTCAAGAGAGCCGCAATGCGCAAATGCAAATTCGCCTATTTCTTCAACACCGCCGTGTACATAAAGGCTTGTTATATCCGAACCCTCAAAAGCCTGAGCATCGATCTTCGTAACGGGTATGCCTTTGATATAATGAGGAATGACTATATCTTTTTCCCCGCCGTGATAACCCTTTATGGTCACTGTATCATTTTCGGGGTTCTGATAATCATGTTTCTCGTCATAATCATACGGGCAATCATCCGGCAGGGCATTGAACGTGATATTGTTATCCTGTGCATATGCATACGCGTAAGAGTTTTCTTCTCCGATCAGTACAAAGCCGTCAACGATCTTCTTTGTCCAGTCGGGTTCCCCCTGATCGAAACCGATGGCATATTCCCCTATCTCTCTTGTGAACATCGGAACGGTAAGGCTTTTCAGTGACGGACAGCGGTAAAATGCGTAATCCTCAATTTTGCTTACGGTTTCCGGAATGGTAAAATGATCCAGCGAGGGACATTCCGCAACAAGGCTGTTCGGTATGGTTTCAAGATCGGGCGGAAGCACGACATTTTTCAGACTGTCGTTGCAGGCAAGAGCGGATTCACCGATAGTTTTTACGCTCGGCGGAATTTTTACTGTTTCGAGAGATTTATTGTGCCAAAAAGCATAATTCCCGATCTCTTTTATCCCGTCATGCATATTTATTTCCGTCAGGGAATCATTGAATTCAAGAGCGCGGTCGGGAACATAATTCATTCCCTTCGGAAATGTAAAGCTTTTCATACCGATGCAGAAGGAGAAAGCTCCTTCGCCCATGCTTGTGACAGTGTCCGGCAGAGAGATGGATTCAAGGCTGTCACAGAACTGGAACGCTTCTTCTCCTATACTTGTTACTGTCTGCGGGATATAGATCTGTTCAAGACTGCGGCAGTATTTGAAAGCACGGTTGCTTATTACCTGCACACCGTCAGGAATGATTATCCCACGGAGACTTTTGTTAAAAAACGCCGAGTCCCCTATGCTCACAACATCATAGCCTTCTATTCTTTTCGGGATAATGAGATACGGTTCATCTCCGTAGTAGCCGCAGAATATTTATTGTACCGTGTTTTTCGTCGGGATCGAGCATCAGCATATCATTGTCATAGACATAATGATCCATGTTTTCCGGATATGCGGGGTCATCATCTCCGACGGCGTTTACCGCAGCAGCAGGCGCGGCAAATAACACTGAACCGAGCATTGCAGTGCTGAGTAAAATGGAAAAAATCCGTCTGATATTTTTCATATAATATTGCCTCCGTTCGTAAAAAATTTATCTATTATATCCATAATAGCACAAAAGGCTTTATTTTACAATAGATATAAAAAATTATAAATTCACAGGTTGATATTGTAAGTGTAAAAAAATTATTTTAAACCTTGCAATTTTTTTCCCAGTGTGTTAAAATGTCCTTATTATGATAATAAAAAGCTTTGACGGAGAAAGTAGTCTGTTTATGACGGTTCAGAGAATGAGACCCGTGGCTGTGAGGTTTCTGCCGTCTGACATGATGAAGACCACTCCCGAGCCGACTGCGAAGAGCAGCTCCGTATGTATTGCGTTAAAGACACAATGAAGTTAAAATCCAAGGTGGAACCGTGCAGTTTTTATGCACCCTTGATGTCTGTGTTTCCGTTTTTCCGGAAACGCCTGCATCGGGGTGTATTTTTTAGGCATTGCCGCATCAGGAAAGCGCTGCTGCCTTTATTATTCAGGAGGTTATTTTTATGAAAATCATTATGAAAAACGGATCGGTCGAGGAACATTCGTTCGAGGAGGAGATCGGAAGGGATTCTCTCAGACATACTGCCTCTCATATTCTTGCGCAGGCAGTAAAAAGACTTTATCCCGAAACAAAGCTTGCAATAGGTCCGAGCATCAAGGACGGTTTCTATTATGACTTTGACCGCGAAAAGCCCTTCACGGAAGAGGAACTTGAAGCTATCGAAAAGGAAATGAAAAAGATCGTCAAGGAAAATCTCAAGCTCGAAAGATATACTCTGCCGAGAGATGAGGCTCTTGCTTTTATGAAAAACCTTGACGAGCCGTACAAAACCGAACTTATAGAAGATCTGCCCGAGGACGCTGAGATCAGCTTTTTCAGGCAGGGCGATTTCGTTGATCTTTGCGCAGGCCCTCATGTAGCTTACACCTCTGTCGTAAAAGCATTCAAGCTGACAAGCGTAGCAGGCGCTTACTGGAGAGGCAGCGAAAAGAATAAAATGCTTACCCGTATTTACGGCACAGCCTTCCAGAACAAAACGGAACTGAGCGAGTATCTTGAAAGAATAGAGGAAGCTAAAAAGAGAGATCACAGAAAGCTCGGAAAAGAGCTTGGTCTGTTCATGATCTCCGAGGAAGGTCCCGGCTTTCCTTTCTTCCTGCCTAACGGCATGATACTGAAAAATATCCTTATCGACTACTGGAGAAAGCTGCATACAGCAGCAGGCTATCAGGAGATCTCCTCACCCATTATACTCAACCGTCATCTCTGGGAAACATCGGGTCACTGGGATCACTATAAGGAAAATATGTACACCACAGTTATCGACGATACGGATTTCGCAATAAAGCCGATGAACTGTCCCGGCGGTATGCTTGTATATAAATCCGAGCCTCATTCCTACCGTGATCTTCCGCTCAGAATGGGCGAGCTCGGCCTTGTCCACAGACACGAGAAAAGCGGCGAGCTTCACGGTCTTATGAGAGTACGCTGCTTCACTCAGGACGATGCGCATATATTCATGACTCCCGAACAGATCACTGACGAGATCAAGGGCGTAGTAAGCCTTATCGACGAGGTTTACAGCCTGTTCGGATTCAAATATCACGTTGAACTGTCCACAAAGCCCGAAAACAGCATTGGCAGCGAAGAGGACTGGGAGCTTGCGACCAATGCTCTGAAAACCGCCCTTGACGAGCTGGATCTTGATTATGTCATAAATGAGGGCGACGGAGCATTTTACGGTCCCAAGATAGATTTCCATCTTGAGGATTCTATCGGCAGAACATGGCAGTGCGGAACGATCCAGCTTGACTTCCAGCTTCCGCTCAGATTCAATGCGGAATATACGGGAACAGACGGTCAGAAGCACAGACCTATCATGATACACAGAGTTGTATTCGGTTCCATAGAAAGATTTATCGGTATCCTTATCGAGCATTATGCAGGCAAATTCCCCGTATGGCTCGCTCCCGTACAGGTAAAGCTTATCCCGATCACAGACAGGAACAGCGATTATATTGATAAGCTTTCGGCTGAACTTCGCAGCCGCGGCATCAGGGTTTCCGAGGATAAGCGTCAGGAAAAGGTCGGCTACAAGATCAGAGAAGCGCAGATGGCAAAGATCCCGTATATGATAATCGTCGGCGATCAGGAGCAGGAAAACGGTACTGTTTCCGTGCGCCGCAGAGATGAATCCAAAAACGAGGTAATGTCCGTTGAAGCCTTTGTCAATATGATAGTCAACGAAACAGAGACAAAAGGAAAATGATTTCTTATCCGTAAGCAAAGACCGTACCGTTCCGAATGAAGGGTACGGTCTTGCCGCAGAAGATCAGACAACATAAACGGACAAAAAAGGACTGATATACATGACCGACAGTGAAAAAGCCGTAAAAGCCGTTGATTTGCTCGAAAAGGAATACCCCGAGGCAATATGCTCCCTGACATATACAGATGCTTTTCAGCTTCTGGTCGCAACAAGGCTTGCCGCACAGTGTACCGACAAGCGCGTCAATATCGTGACCCCTGCACTGTTCGGGCGTTTTCCCGACGCGCAGGCTTTTGCAGAGGCGGATATCGGGGAAATAGAGGAGCTTATAAAAAGCTGCGGTCTGTATAAGACCAAGGCGAGGGATATCTCGGCAATGGCAAAAATGCTTTGTGATAATTACGGCGGCTCTGTCCCCGACAATATCGAAGATCTGACTAAGCTTCCGGGCATAGGAAGAAAGACCGCAAATCTTGTCGTCGGGGATATATACGGAAAGCCTGCCGTAGTGGTTGATACCCATTGCATCAGAATAACCTCCCGGCTCGGTTTCCATAATACAAAGGACGCCGCAAAAATAGAACGCATACTGCGTCTGCTTCTTCCGCCGGAAAGATCAAATGATTTCTGTCACCGTCTGGTGCTTCACGGCAGGGCGGTGTGCAAAGCCAGGAATCCCGAATGCAATGATTGCTGTCTGAAAGATATCTGCGATCATTATAATAATATAACCGCAAAGTATGTCCCCCGCCTCTAAGGCGGCGGGTGTCATATATCCGTTCAGTGGGAGTAAAAATCTCCCACTGAACGACAGCAAGCCTACGGCTTGCCTTTTCTTGTTGAAAGCAAAGCTTTTAATCAATAACAAGCAACAGAAATAATTTATTCTAAATAAAAAAAGGAGGACAATAATGTATTATACCCGCAACGAACTTATCAGAATCGCAAAACGAGAGAACAACACCAAACGCAGCTATCTTGTAGTAAATCCTCTGCAGGCAAAGCATATCCCTGTTTCTCCGACAAAAACAATTGAAATGTTTGACGCCCTTGCGGATAAGCTGGAGGGGAAAACCGATCCCAAAAACACCCTGATAATCGGATTTGCCGAAACTGCAACAGCTATCGGCAGCCACCTTGCAATAAGACTCGGAACGTATTATATGCAGACCACCCGTGAAAGTATTGCCAGGGCAAAATATATTTATTTCACCGAGGAACACAGCCATGCCGCAGAACAGAAAATCATACGCAGCGGGCTTGATAAAATAATAGACGAAATCACGGACATTATTTTTGCAGAGGACGAACTGACTACAGGTCAGACCATACTGAATGCGGTCCACGCAATAACCAAAGCATACAAGAAAAAAAACATACGTTTCCATGTAGCTTCAATAATAAACGGAATGGACAAAAAGGCGCTCAATGTATTTGCAAGAAAGGGCATTACTGTCCGTTTCCTTGCAAAAATAAATAACGAATCCTTTGAAAAAAAGGCTCTGTCCTATGAAAGCAGCGGAAATGTCGTTCCTGCCGGGAAAAGCAGAACTGCTGTCAATACCATAACCGTTCACGGGGCGGTAAATCCGCGCATAATGACTAACGGAAAAAAATATGCCGCAGCCTGCAAAAAATTATTTATGGAAATATTGCAAAGCAAACACAAAACCACCGGCAGCCTTCTTGTGATCGGCACGGAAGAATGTATGTACCCGGCAATTTTCGCAGCCTCAAAAATAGAAAAAAAGATCCGTACATCTATGACACATTCGACCACACGCAGCCCCATCTCAGTATGCACGGACGAGGATTATCCGCTCCATACGCGATATGAGCTTCACAGCCTGTATGATGCGGAACGCACAACATACATATATGATCTTGCCTGCTATGACCATGTTATGATCGTTACGGACGCCGAAGGAAATATTGACGACGGACTCGGCACACTTATTGCCGCGCTTGAAACGGCAGGAAACAGAAATATTGAGCTTGTGAGGTGGATCCCGTGAGATCGTCCTACAGTGAAAACGACGTAATACTTCTTCTGAAGGATATAACCGGTCTTGTTCAGCCGCAGTCAACGCAGGAACGCGAAAGGCTTATACAATCCGGCAGACATTATTGTGAAATGCTGCCGATAGAATATGTCCCTACCCAAAAATATATGGAGCTTTACCGCCGTTCCCTCGAATGTTTTGCCGGACCCGTGGCGGACGCAGTCGGCAGAATGGCTGAAAAGGTCATTGCTGCGCGTGGAAATGATGTCGTCATTGTTTCTCTCGCACGAGCAGGACTTCCCATAGGTATCCTTCTGAAAAGATACATTCGTTTCCGCTGGGGAAAGGATACTCCTCATTACGGTATCTCAATAATCCGCGGACGGGGCATAGACAGGAATGCAATGAAATATCTGCTTGAGCGTTATAAACCGGAACAGCTTCTTTTCGTTGACGGCTGGATCGGCAAGGGCGCGATAACAAAACAGCTCAGGGAAGCCGTAAAGGATTACGATGGTGTTTCCTCCGAAATAGCCGTCGTATCGGATCCTGCGAATATCACGCAGCTTTGCGGAACGCATGATGATATACTTATTCCCAGCTCATGTCTTAACTGCACGGTATCGGGGCTTGTCAGCAGGACCTTCCTGCGCAGCGATATCATAGGAAAGGACGATTTTCACGGAGCCGTATATTACGGCGGACTGAAGGACGCCGATATATCATATGATTTCATAGAGGCGATAGAAAAACACTTTTCGGCAGATCTGCCGCACGAGGCTCCTGCCGCTGACGGTCAGGGCATAGATGAGGTCATGGCGGTCGCAGAAAAATACGGGATAGACGATATAAACCTTATCAAGCCGGGGATCGGTGAAACTACCCGGGTACTTCTTCGCAGAGTTCCGTGGAAGATACTGGTAAGGGAGGATTCGCTCTCTTCACCGGAGCTTGCTCCGATGCTCAGGCTTGCGCAGGAAAAGAATGTTCCGGTCGGAGTTTTCCCCCTGCACCGTTACCGCTGCTGCGGAATTATAAAAAAAATAGCGGATGCCTGACCAAAAGTGTAATAACGGTCACACCTGCTGCATATGCATTTTTTCAGCAATAACCAAATATTATGAAAAAACCACGGGGAATATTGAAATTGCCGAGGTTTTATTATATAATAGGGTGAGTGCAGACTATGCAGGATTTTGCTTTGCCGGATCCTTCGGCAGGCAATTACATTATTATAACAGTAAAAGGAAACGGGAGTGTTTTTGTATGGTAAAAAAATATGATCATCTGCTCGATAATGTCAGGCGTATACACTTTGTCGGTATCGGCGGTTCGGGTATGTGTCCCCTTGCTGAAATACTTCATAACGAGGGCTTTGAAATAACCGGCTCTGATGTTGCCGAGTCAGATACTCTCGCCCGTATCCGCAGTTACGGAATACCCGTGACTATGGGGCATTTCCCCGAAAACGTCCTCGGCGCAGACCTTGTTGTATATACCGCAGCAGTAAAGCTCGATAACCCTGAGCTTGTTTCTGCAAAAGAGCATAATATCCGCGCTGTCGAGCGCTGCATCATGCTCGGAGCAGTCGTTGAAAAATATAAAAATTCCGTTGCCGTATGCGGCACTCACGGCAAAACCACGACAACCTCAATGCTTACCCAGATCTTCACAATGTCCGGCTGCGACCCGACAGCTATAATCGGCGCAAAGCTTCCGTTCATCGGCGGCAACAGCCGTGTCGGAAAATCGGATATCATGGTATGCGAGGCTTGCGAATATGTTGATACCTTCCTCCACCTCTACCCTGCAGTGACCGTAATACTTAACGTGGACGAGGATCATCTTGACTATTTCGGCACTCTCGACCGCATAAAGCAGTCGTTTACTCAGTTTGCCGACCAGACCTCCGATATCCTTGTCGTAAACGGAGATGACGAAAATACAATGTTCTGCGTTAAGGATATGGCTGCAAAGGGCAAGAAGGTCATCACCTTCGGTTTCGGAGAGCAGAACGATTTCCGCGCAGACATTTCAGATAAAAATGACGTATGCGAAAGCTTTGATCTGATCCATGACGGAAAAGTTCTCACTACAATAAAACTCAGCGTTCCGGGCAGCTTCAATGTCATGAATGCCCTCGCGGCAGCATCGGCAGCGGTCACGCTCGGAGTATCTCCGGAGGATACCGCAAAGGCTCTTGAAGATTTTCACGGCGCTCACCGCCGTTTTGAAATACTCGGCAAGCCGCAGGGGATCACTGTTGCGGACGATTTCGCTCATCACCCGACAGAACTGCGCGCTACGCTCAACACAGCTATGTCCATGGGGTACAATAACGTATGGGCTGTTTTCCAGCCGCATACCTTCTCACGGACATATACATTCCTGAATGAATTTGCACAGGTGCTTTCGATCGCAGACCACTGTATCCTTTCCGAGATACTCCCCGTAAGAGAGAAAAATACATGGAATATCTATTCAAAGGATCTTGCGGAAAAGATCGACGGCTGCGTATGGTTCAAGACCTTTGAGGAAATTGCCGATTATGTCATTACAAAGGCAAAGCCCGGCGATCTGATAATTACTATCGGCGGTGGAAATGTATATATGTGCGCAAATATGATAATGGATAAGCTAAGCAAATAATTAATAAGGCAGGGATGTTTAATTGGATAAAAGACTAAAGCTTTACGGCTTCAATAATCTGACAAAAACCCTCAGCTTCAATATATATGACGTATGCTATGCAAAAACGGAACGCGAGCAGAAGGATTATATCGCCTATATAGACGAACAGTATAATTCCGAGCGTCTTACTAATATATTGTGCCGCGTCACGGAAATGATCGGCGCAACGGTGCTTAATATTTCCAAGCAGGATTATGACCCTCAGGGCGCAAGCGTGACGCTCCTGATATCAGAAAAGGGTCTGCCTGAGAAGATCGACCCATCCTGCAATCTTGGAGGAGAGCTTCTTGCGAAAAACAGGGATACAATTGCCGCTCATCTTGATAAAAGCCATGTCACGGTCCATACCTATCCCGAATATCATCCCGGCAATGCGATCGCTACCTTCCGCGTAGATATAGATGTTTCCACCTGCGGTACGATATCCCCTCTTAACACCCTTGATCTTCTTATAGACAGCTTTGATTCGGATATCATTACCATAGATTACCGTGTGCGCGGATTCACAAGAAATACTGACGGCAAAAAGCTTTTCATAGACCACAAAATAACCTCCATACAGGATTATATCAAGGACGAAACGCTCCGCAGATATGACACTGTGGATATAAATGTCTATCAGGCAAATATATTCCACACACAGATGCTGATAAAGGAGCTTGAGCTACAGAATTATCTTTTCAAGACCGATGTTTACGAGATCCCCCCGAAGGAAAGACTTGCTATTTCCAACAGCCTGCGCAGGGAAATGATCGAAATATTCAGCGGCACCAATGTTTATAACGAGGACTGAGAAATGAAGCTATCGCAGCAGCGCGCGCCTATCTATGAGGCGCTGAGTGAATACAGAGAGAACCGGATCGTATCCTTTGACGTCCCGGGGCATAAGCAGGGTAAGGGCAATCCCGAGCTGACGGAATTTCTGGGCAAACAGTGCATGAGCGTTGATGTCAATTCCATGAAGCCGCTGGACAACCTTTGTCACCCTGTCAGCGTTATCCGCGATGCAGAGGAGCTTATGGCTGATGCATTCGGGGCTGCACACGCCTTTTTCATGGTCAACGGAACCTCAAGCGCGGTTCAGGCTATGGTAATGAGCGTATGCAAGCGCGGCGACAAGATAATTATGCCGCGTAATGTTCACCGCAGCAGCATCAATGCGCTTATCGTATGCGGCGCTGTTCCTGTATACGTCAATCCGGGAGTGAACAAAAGGCTCGGTATTCCTCTCGGAATGACAGTTTCATCAGTAAAGCGCGCTATAGAAGAAAATCCCGATGCCAAAGCCATTATCGTAAACAATCCCACATATTACGGAGTATGCTCCAATCTTCGTGAGATAGTAAAGCTCGCCCACGGAGCAGGAATGAAGGTGCTGGTGGACGAAGCCCACGGCACACATTTTTATTTCGGTGATTATATGCCGCTGTCCGCAATGAGCGTCGGCGCGGATATGGCGGCGGTAAGTATGCATAAAACAGGCGGATCGCTGACACAAAGCTCGGCGCTTTTGCTGGGAAAGGATATGAACCCGGGGTATGTCCGCCAGATAATCAATCTTACCCAGACGACAAGCGCGTCCTATCTTCTTCTTTCGTCGGTGGATATAGCAAGACGCAATCTTGCCCTTAACGGGAAGAAAATATTTGAAACTGTGACCTCGCTTGCTTCCTACGGAATAAGGGAAATAAACAAGCTCGGCGGACTGTACGCTTTTTCACGCGAGCTTATCAACGGCGACGATATCTTTGATTTCGATCCGACCAAGATCTCCGTTCACACAAGGGATATCGGTCTTGCGGGGATCGAGGTCTATGATATCCTGCGCGACCGCTTTGACATACAGATAGAATTCGGTGATATCGGCAATATCCTTGCCATCGTATCCGTCGGTGACAGAATACTCAACGTGGAACGCCTTATCTCGGCTTTATATGAGATAAAGCGGCTTTACACCCGTGATCCGGCAGGAATGCTCGATCATGAATATATCGAACCTCACGTCATTTGTTCTCCGCAGGAGGCATTCTATTCGGAAAAGAAACAGCTTCCGCTTGACGATACTCTCGGCAAGGTCTGTGCGGAATTTGTCATGTGCTATCCTCCGGGAATACCGATACTCGCCCCCGGCGAGCTTATCACAAAGGACGCCCTCGAATACATAAAATACGCAAAGGCAAAGGGCTGCAACCTTCTCGGCGCGGAGGACATGAACACGGACAAAATAAACGTGACGATTCAGTAATGTAAAATTATTACCTGCCGGTGTTTCTGGAGAAACACGCTGATAATATCAATAAAAACAAAAAATAATTTCCGCTGCGGAGAACTCGATTCATTATGCATTATGCATTATGAATTATGAATTAAAAAGGGGGTCATGCTATGGAGATGTGGTATACCGAGGAACAGACGCAAAATGTCCGTTTCTCTATACGGTGCGACAGACAGAAATATTCGGCTCAGTCGGAATTTCAGAGAATAGAAATATTCAGTACTCCGGAATTCGGTGATGTGCTGGTTCTTGATGACCGCATTATGCTGACAACAAAAGATGAATTCATCTATCATGAGATGATAGCTCATGTTCCGATGGCTACCAATCCGGGCATAAAGAATGTCCTCGTTATCGGAGCCGGAGACGGCGGTACCGTCAAGGAACTGACAAAATACGATACTATCGAAAATATAGATATGGTGGAAATCGACAGAATGGTAGTGGACGCCTGCAAGCAATATCTTCCCACCGTCGCCTGCCGTCTGTCCGACCCGAGAGTTCATATCCATATAGATGACGGACTGCGCTTTGTGCGCTCCGTTGAAAATAAATACGATCTTATAATCGTCGATTCCACCGACCCGATAGGTCCGGGAGAAGGGCTTTTTACTACCGAATTTTACGGCAACTGCTATAAAGCCCTCAATGATAACGGTATTCTCGTGAATCAGCACGAAAGCCCATTCTATAAAACTTATTCAAGGGCTATGCGTCAGGCTCATAAGAAGATCGTTGAGTACTTCCCGATATGCAAGGTCTATCAGGCTCATATCCCTACCTATCCGTCGGGACACTGGCTTTTCGGCTTCGCTTCAAAGAAGTTCCACCCCACTCACGATCTTGACGAGGGCGCATGGAACAGATTAAGCATCGACACGCAATACTATAATACACGCCTTCATCTCGGCAGCTTTGCACTCCCTACCTATGTCACAAAGCAGCTTATGGAAGGCGAATACCATAATTAATTCATAATGCATAATTCATAATGCATAATTATTTAAAATAACGGAGGAAATCAGAATGGGAAAAGCTTTAATTATCGGGGCAGGCGGAGTTGCAAGCGTATGCATACATAAGTGCTGCCAGAATTCCGGGGTTTTTGAAGAGATCTGTATCGCAAGCAGAACAAAATCAAAATGCGACGCTCTGAAAGCTAAGCTTGACGGCGGAAAAACAAAAATATCTACCGCGCAGGTAAATGCAGATAATGTTGACGAGCTTATCGCTCTTATCAATGGATTCAAGCCTGATGTTGTTATCAATCTTGCTCTGCCGTATCAGGATCTGACCATCATGGACGCCTGCCTTGCAACAAAGACAAACTATGTCGATACAGCAAACTATGAACCGCTTGATACCGCAAAGTTTGAATACAGCTGGCAGTGGGCTTACCGCGAACGTTTCGAGAAGGCAGGCATTACCGCTCTCCTCGGCAGCGGCTTCGACCCCGGCGTGACCGGAGTTTTCAGCGCATATGCTATGAAACACCATTTCGACGAGATCAACTATATTGATATCCTCGACTGCAATGCAGGCGACCACGGATATCCTTTTGCTACGAATTTCAACCCGGAGATCAATATCCGTGAGGTTTCCGCAAAAGGCAGCTATATCGAGGACGGCAAGTGGGTAGAAACTGAGCCTATGGAGATCAAGAGAGTATATAATTTCCCTGAGATCGGTGAAAAGGATATGTATCTTCTCCATCATGAGGAGCTGGAATCCCTTGCGCTCAATATAAAGGGTATCAAGCGTATCCGTTTCTTCATGACATTCGGGCAGAGCTATCTTACCCATCTGAAATGTCTTGAAAATGTCGGAATGACATCTATTGAGCCTATCGAATTTGAGGGCAAACAGATCGTTCCCCTGCAGTTCCTGAAGGCTGTTCTCCCCGATCCGGCTTCCCTCGGTCCGAGAACAAAGGGCAAGACAAATATCGGCTGTATCTTCATAGGCAAAAAGGACGGCAAGGACAAGACCTATTATCTTTATAATGTATGCGATCACGAGGAATGTTACAAGGAAGTCGGCTCACAGGCTGTTTCCTATACCACAGGTGTTCCGGCAATGATCGGCGCGGCTATGATCCTCACCGGAAAATGGAATAAGCCCGGCGTTCACAATATTGAGGAATTTGACCCGGATCCGTTTATGGACGATCTCAACAGATTCGGTCTGCCGTGGAAAGAAAGCTTTGACCCCGAACTTGTTGACTAATATCCTGACATGACCATATAACCGCAGGACCGCAATAACCGGGAGGTGAGGTATTTGAAAAAAGATGAGATCATTTCCGTGAAATCTACTCTTGGCAAGAGCAAAAGAAAGCCGCCTGCTCCGAAAAAGCAAAGCAGCGATCTTTCATTCGGGGATAACAATACCGCCGGACTGAAACGCGCTCTTGTTCTTCTGCCGATCATTATTATCGGAATAATCATCACTGCCCTTATAGTAGGAATACATCAGTATTCATCTTTCTATGCAGAAACTCCGCATAATACCGCGCAGGACAGCAGTACCCCGGATATCCCTAAATTCGACGAAAACAAGCTGCTGATGATAATATCTCCCGATAATCCCCTGCCCTCGGATTATAAAGCTGATCTTGTAAGTTATGATAATATCCGGATCGAGCAGGCTATTGCCGAGGATCTCAAGGCAATGATGCGGCAATCCGAAAAGGACGGTATCTTCCTGAAGATCAGCGAAGGCTATGTTCCTGCGGATATACAGCATGAGCGTTATATGGACGAAGTGCGCAGACTTATGGCGCGTGAGGGCTACGGCGAAGCAAGAGCAATGGAAGAAGCCGAAAAAACCGTGCCGATGGAAAATCACAGCGAAATGCAGAGCGGTCTTGCAGTGAAATTCAGCTCGCTGAAAAATGCTGATTTCGGTTCAAGCGAGGAATATCACTGGCTGGAGCATAACAGTATCCGCTACGGTTTTATACTCAGATATCCTGAGGACAAGGAATCCAGCACGGATTTTGAATTTGATCCGACGCATTTCCGCTATGTCGGAAAGGAAAATGCATCAAAAATCCGGTCAATGAATATGTCGCTCGACGAATATGTTTCTTACCTCAATGCAAGAGGCTGACAGCAGAACGGAAAGATCATCTTTCCGTTCTCTTTTTTTATACATCGGCATATATATTATCATTCGGTTAAACGGAGGAATGATGATATTGGAACAGGAAGAACTGATCGGAGAGGAAATATCCCCCTCTCCCGTGCGCAAAGGAAACAATATGCTCCTTATAATCATACAGCTTATCGTATGTACGGTAATAACCCTCGGCGCATTTGCGGTAAAGCTTATTGGCGGTGAGCTTCACGCCGCTGTCGGGACATGGTTTTACGAGAATTACAACAATACCGTATTTATCGAAGATATCGGACAGATACTCCCGATGAATGATCCCGTTTCGGTGAAGGAAACGAGTATTCCCGTTCCCGAAAATGATGAAAAAACGGAATGAAACTGATCTCAGGCAAGCTTACACTGGAGATCAGCTTTCCGCTTGCGGCAGCAATGACGGCTGTTATCCTGTATGACAGCAGCACATCAGTCCTTGAATGTCTTATCGCGGTAATTCTGCACGAAAGCGGACACCTGCTGATGCTGCACCGTTACGGTTCATTCCCGAAAAGAATAAAGCTGACTCTTTTCGATATTGCAATAACAGATACCCACAAGACGACACGGGGCTTTTCTCAGGAGCTTGCCGTGACTCTTGCGGGCATTATTTCAAATATTATATTCACCTGTCTGTCGTTTCTGCTTTACTTTCTGTTCCCGTGCAGTTTTTTCGAGGGACTTGCCGCCGCGAACCTTTCACTTGCTGTATTCAACGCCCTGCCTGTGGATTCGCTGGACGGGGGGCAGGCTCTTGCCCTGATACTCAGCCGTTTTTGTTCCCCGGAAAAAGTCCTGCCAATTCTTGACATAATATCTCTTATGATACTGTTTCCTATGCTGATACCGGGGTTCCTGCTTCTGCTGCGATCCGAATATAATTTTTCACTGCTGCTGAGTTCATTGTACCTCATCGCCCTGATACTGCTGAAAAAACGCAAAGCCTGAGTATTCGGGCAAGTCATTCGCATTTACAGCAATGATGACCGCCATTCGCATATATTCCCGTATGGTTTATCTTATCACGCAGCAGTTTCAGCACATTAAGCTCCATATGACTGCCGGAGCCTTCAAAGCCTGCGCGGGAATAAAGCTTTCCTGCACTGCCTGCCGCATCAACAGTAATGGAGGTTATCCCCCTCTCTTTTGCTTCGTCGATGATAAGCTCCAGCATTGTACTTGCAATACCCTGATCTCTTTTATCGGAACGGGTATATACGTTCATGATATGTGCGCGCTTGCCGAATGGATGATCCCATGTCGGAAGAAGATCATAGTAGCATACAGTCGCACAGGCGATTATTTCATCATCACATACAAGGATCGTCGTCTGGTCGCCGCTGAGGAAAAATTTACGGGTATCTTCGATAAAAGCCGGGGTGAATACATGATCCCGCGGCAGGGAATTTACCTCCCTGAGCATTTCGAGCCGCAGTTTTACCAGTGTTTCCGTATCGTCTTTTCCTGCCTTATAAAATCTTATCATTACATTTCTCTCCTGTCATTGCTTTTTGACTGAGTTTCACTCAGAAGAAGATTACGCACATTCTGCATACGGCTGTCGAGTGATGCGCTGATATTCGCGCAGTCCGTAAGCTCATGCGAAAGCTTGTCGAGCATTTCCTTTGAAATATTTTTCTTATAGCGGATCTTATGCTCAAGGCTTGCCCAGAAATCCATCGCTATTGTACGAAGCTGTACTTCAACCTTGACGAGTTTCTTCTCATTTTCAAGGAATATCGGAACAGCAACGAGAAGATGCAGACTGCGGTAGCCCGTGGGCTTGGGATTCTTTATGTAATCCTTGGTTCTGATAAGTATAATATCGTCCTGCTGCAAAAGACAGTCTGCAAGACGGTATATATCGTCAACAAACGAGCAGATAACGCGCACTCCTGCGATATCGTTTATATTTTCCTCAATAGCATCAAGAGTTCTCGGTATCTTCTTGCGGATCATCTTGCGCATTATGCTGTCGTAATCCTTGACTCTCGAATGGATAGATTCTATCGGATTGCCGTCATATTTGAGGGAAAACTGTTCATTCAGCACCTTGAATTTTGTTTCTATCTCCATTATCGCGCAGTTGTAATTTGCAAAGAACTGCTCAACCGGCATAAGACTGTCATTGAGAATATCGAGCATCGTTTCTTCGTCAAAATTCATATTACTGGTAAACTGTGCAAGCTCCTTTGCCATTTTTCCTGCCGATTCCATAAACTGTTCTTTATTCACATCATTATTCATTCCGATGTCCTCCTTACTTCAGAAATATTCCGTCGCCGCATTTTGCCTTTCTTGCAAGACGGTAATCCTCTCCCTGTTTTTTAGTTACCGTTTTCACGGTATTTTCACTGCCGCTGCAAAGCGAAAGTGTTATCCTTCCCTTTTCCGTAACAGGATGCCGCAGTATCCTGCTGCTGCATTTTATAAAGCTGTCACGGGTAAATGCCATATAGCAGAATTTTTCGTCCTCATACGGCGCATCGGCATTTTTCAGCATCTTATGCAGTCTGTTTCTCTGCACACGAACGGTAAAATGGCACCAGTCGTCCTTTTCAAGACGGCATTTATCCTCATGGGGACAAGGCGCTGCAATATGCGCTCCGAAGGCGAGAAGCTGCTCTCTCACCTGCATAAGATTATCATATCCGACGGGCGTTCCCGGCTCGACAAGCAGAAGTATCTTACCTGCGCTTTCCCAAAGAGCGGAAACTGCTCTTTTTCTAACTTCACCGGTCAGCTCGTTCAGCATATATGACGATATGACCATATCGGCTTTGTATCCGTCAAGTCCCCGGCTTATATCCCTGCTTATCCATTTCATTCGCTGCTCAAAAACAGGATCATACGATGCAAATTTCTGTCCGAGGCGGCTCATCGCAGCCTCACGCTCCAGACATATCATTTCCTGCGGCATTACTCCTGCGCTGCGCAAAGCCCATGCTGCCGCGCCCGTACCGGCGCCTGCGTCAAGAACGGAAGTGATATCATCAAAACCGCCTGTCACCTCTTGAGTATAACCGAGGGCTGATAATACCGCGCAGTATGTTGCAGGCATACGCATCACGGCATAAACAGCCGCATCAATTTCCGACACAACAAGTCTTTTTCCGCTGCCGCTTTCTGTCATATACCTTTCGGACACAGCCGCTGCTGCTTTTTTCAGCTCCTGCGGACGCCATGCCGAAGCATTTATATTCACGGCATTATTCAGATTTTCAGGCAGCTCCATATATTCATCTCCCGATAACATAATATAAGTATTATATCATAAAAAACAAATTTATTAAACGTTCGCTCAGCCGTCCGTTGAGGGCGCACGGCGACCGAAACGGCTAACGGCGTGCGGTTGTTATATCATAAATT
>CACYWT010000038.1 GCA_902778175.1 uncultured Ruminococcus sp.
ATTTTAAGAAAATAGGCAAGTCCAATTCCAGTTTGTAGGGGAGTTTTGAGGCTCCCCTACAAAAATGGCTATTTATCAACTGTTTGTTGTGACATAGCCATTTATAAAAAACTTATAAAAAATACAAAATTTATAGTGACTTTTAACTATTTTTATGTTATAATGGTTAAAAATCTATAATTGTTTATTCTATATACATACTAAAACATTAATAACATATTTTTCAGTCAGGTGATTCTGAATGATAGAACAGGTCATCAACATAGACCGTATGGAACAGGCAGTCGCGCTTTTCGGCACATTTGATGAGAATATCCGGTTGATACAGAACGAATATATGGTATCAGTCATCTGCCGCGGTTCGGAGCTTAAAATAACGGGCGAGGCAGAAAACGTATCAAAAGCCGCAAAGGTGATAGACAGTCTGCTGGGGCTGATAAACCGCGGTGAAGCGCTCAGCGATCAGAATGTCCGTTACTGTATGTCCCTTGTAAACGAGGGGAACGAACAGCGCATCGAACAGCTTGGCGGCGACTGCATATGCATAACATCAAGAGGAAAGCCGGTCAAGCCTAAAACTCTCGGTCAGAAAAAATACTGCACCGCAATAGAAAAAAACACCGTCACCCTCGGCATAGGTCCTGCCGGCACAGGCAAGACTTACCTTGCAGTCGCAATGGCAGTCACAGCCTTCCGCGCAAGGAAGATCAACCGTATAATCCTCACCCGTCCGGCTGTCGAAGCAGGAGAAAAACTCGGCTTTCTGCCGGGTGACCTGCAAAGCAAGGTCGATCCGTATCTTCGTCCGCTTTATGACGCGCTTTTCGATATGCTGGGCGCCGAAACCTATCAGAAATATGTGGAACGGGGCAATATCGAAGTCGCGCCGCTTGCATATATGAGAGGACGTACTCTTGATGACAGTTTTATCATTCTCGACGAAGCACAGAATACAACGCCCGAACAAATGAAAATGTTCCTGACCAGACTCGGTTTCAACTCGAAAATGGTCATAACCGGAGATATCACGCAGATAGATCTTCCGGGAGGAATACGCAGCGGTCTGAAGGACGCCGTAAGGATACTGAAAAACATCGACGGCATAGAAAGCGTATATTTCAATGCCACCGACGTTGTAAGGAACAGGCTTGTTCAGGATATCATCAGAGCCTATGAAAATGCAGCAAATAATAAAAATTCCGGTGGAAACAAAAAATGATCCGCACTGCGGACTTAATATCATGAAGAAAGGTATGGTTTTAAGACATGGATAAGATAAAGGTAATTATCACAAATAAACAGAAGGATATCAAGATCCCTACCGGTCTGCGTATGCTGATAAGACGCTGCTGCAATGCAGTGCTGCAAATGGAGGAATTTCCGGGTTCCGTAGAGGTCAGCGTTACGCTTGTGAATAATCAGCAGATCAGGGAGCTTAATTCGATCTACAGAAAAAAGGACAGCGCAACGGACGTTCTTTCATTCCCCATGGGTGAAAACGGAAAATACGACACCGATCCCGATACAGGCGCAAAAATACTCGGAGATATCGTTATATCAATGGAAAAAGCTATCGAACAGGCTGAACGCTTCGATCACAGCCTGCAAAGAGAAGTCGGTTATCTTACCGCTCATTCCATGCTCCATCTTCTCGGCTACGACCACGAAGACAACGGTCTGCAAAGACTGCGCATGAGAGAAAAGGAAGAAAAGGTCATGACTCTCCTCGGTCTGCCCAGTTCTTCAAGCTATGTGATCAAGGACGAAGAAGAATAATGAGAGCTTTCCTGAAAGGCTTCAGATTTGCCTGGTCAGGCATAATACATTGTGTAAAAAACGAGCGAAATATGAGAATCCATATGGCAGTATCGCTGTATGTTCTGATTTTTGCGCGTTTTTTTGCATTTTCAAGGGCGGAATATGCCGCGCTGCTGCTGACAATAGGAGGAGTATTTTCGGCAGAGGTGTTCAATACTTCCCTTGAGCTTCTGGCTAACAGAGTGTCTAAAAAAAAGGATCCCTTTATCCGCGCTTCCAAGGATTCCGCTGCCGGAGCCGTTCTGGTTCTTGCGGTAATGGCAGTATTCATCGGACTTTTCCTGTTCGGTGATATTGCCGCATGGAAACGTCTGGTATTATTCTATGCCGCTCATCCGGTCAATCTTGCCGGGATACTACTGCTCGCCCCGGCGCTGCTTTTCTTCATTGCAAAGGGTCCGTCGGGTATAGCAAAGATAATGAGAAAAATAATCGGAAGAGATAAAAAAAAGAAATAACGGAAACAGGAGAAAAATATGGAACAGAAAACAGCCTTTATTGCTATCGTAGGACGCCCGAATGTAGGAAAATCATCACTGCTCAATTATATGCTCGGGCAAAAAGTCGCCATCGTATCCTCTAAGCCGCAGACAACGCGCACGAGAATAACAGGCGTTCTCACGGAAAATGATACTCAGCTTGTATTCATAGATACACCCGGTCTGCACAAGCCTAAAAACGACCTTGACAAATATATGCTGCGCTCCGTCAATGAATCCGTTGCCGGAGTTGACGCCTGCCTTCTTGTTACCGAAGCAGGAACGGCACTGACTGAGGGTGAAAAAATCCTCACGGAGAAATTTGCATCACTGGATATTCCTGCGGTACTCGCAATAAACAAAACCGATACCGTCCGCGACAAAACGATCCTTGCCCCTCAGATCGCAGATGCTTCGGCATTGTATGATTTCAGCGCGGTAGTGCCTGTTTCAGCTCAGACGGGCGAAGGTATAGAGGAACTGAAAGCTGAGCTGCGCAGACTCGCTTCTGAGGGCGGATTTATGTTTGACGAGGACACACTGACTGACCAGCCTGAGAGAGTTCTTGCCGCAGAAATAATCCGCGAAAAGATGCTTCGTCTTCTCGATAAGGAAATACCTCACGGCAGCGCTGTTTTTGTCGAACGCATGAAAGAACGTGAGGACAGCGACATTATTGATATCGACGCAACCGTATACTGCGAACGCGACAGTCATAAGGGCATTATAATAGGTAAGGGCGGTTCAATGCTGAAAAAGATAGGCAGCTATGCCCGACAGGATATGGAAAAATTCTTCGGCTGCAAAATAAACCTGAAGATCTGGGTCAAGGTCAAGGAGGACTGGCGCAACCGCGAAAATATCCTGCGCAGCCTCGGCTATGACAATAATGATTTCAATTAATGAACGACAGGGTGTACAGACACACAATTTCGGTATTTTTTTCAAAATAAACGGGTATAATAAGAGCATAGGAATTCTGTGATAATAGATAGAAGGAGGCTCTTGTTATGGACGAGGAACGGGCTTGGGATAATTTCATCGCTTCGGGAAGCATCAGGGATTATCTGATCTACAAGGAAGCCAAGGCGTGCACGGCTCAGAGTGCTTTCGCCAAAAAAACGGAGGACGCAGATGAGATTCAAAACAGAAGGTCTTATACTGACGGAACAAACAATCAGGGAAAATGACAAACTGGTAACGGTTCTGACACGCTCGGAAGGAATAATCCGCTGCTTTGTCAGAAATGCAAAGCTGCTCAAGGGACGCAGCTGCAATGCCGTACAGACCCTGAGCTACTCCCGTCTGTCTGTTTACAGCGGACGGGACAGATACATAATTGATGACGCCGAACCCATAGAGCTTTTCTTCGATCTTCGTCTTGATCTCGAAAAGCTTGCCCTCGCCCAGTATTTCTGTGAAGCTGCAATGCATCTTTTGCCCGAAAATACCGAAACCGATGAATTTCTCAGCCTGATACTCAATTCACTCTATCTGCTTTCCAAGGGACAAAAGCCGGATCTGCAGATAAAAGCTGTATTTGAAATGCGCTTTATGTCGCTTGCCGGATATATGCCCGATCTCGTTTGCTGCCACAAATGCAGATGCTATGAGGCGGATACCATGTATTTTCTGTATAACGATGCAGGAATTATTTGTCAGGACTGCTTTCAGGGCGGTCACGACTGTATCGCGCTTTCACGCGGCGCACTTACAGCCATGCGCAATGCAGTATATGCAGACCCGAAAAAAATATTCTCCTTTTCTCTTTCGCAGGATTCTCTGGCACAATTTGCTGACTGTGCGGAGAATTATTTTCTGCTCCATTCGGATAAGCATCTTAATACACTTGAATTCTATAAAAAAGTAAGGATATGAAATATGACAGACAAAAATCTAAAAGCACTTGAATTTGATAAAATACTTGAAATGCTTGCAGAGCGCACCTCCTTTGAGGATTCCCGTGATCTCGCAATGGAAACAGCGCCCTCTTGCGGACTTTATGAAGCTAAGCTTCTTATGGAAGAAACCGCAGACGCTCATTCCCTCACAGGCAGCTACGGTTCTCCCGGCTTCGGCAATATACACAATATGAACGGCGCTCTCAGACGCGCTCAGGCAGGCGCGGTACTGACAACCCTTGAACTTCTCAGGATCGCTTCACTGCTGCGCACCATACGCCGCGTTGTAGAATGGAGAGGTCACAGCGCAGGGATAGAAACATCGCTTGACCTGAGATTCAACGCTCTTATTCCCAACAAATACCTTGAAAACAAGATCACCTCAGCGATCCTTTCAGAAGAAGAGATCGCTGATAACGCCTCCCCCACACTTCTCGCAATAAGAAAAAAGATCGCCGCTTCGGAATCGAAAATAAGGGAAAGACTTGACAAGACCATACATTCGGCCTCTATGCAGAAATATCTGCAGGAAAGCATTATCACAATGAGAAGCGGAAGATTCGTTATCCCCGTCAAGGCTGAATTCCGGGCGAATGTTCCCGGTCTTGTACATGATACCTCTGCCAGCGGTTCCACAGTATTTATAGAACCCATGAGCGTTGTCGAGGCAAACAATGATATCCGTGTGCTGCGCTCAAAGGAACAGGCGGAAATAGAAAGGATACTTGCCGAATATTCTGCGGAGGCCGGCGCATATGCCGACAATATCTGCGACAGCTACCGCATACTTACAGAGCTTGACGTTATTTTCGCCAGAGCGGAGCTTGCTCATTCTATGAAAGCGTCTGTTCCCGTACTCAATGACGAGGGAAGGATAAATCTGAAAAAAGCCCGTCATCCGCTGATACCTGCCGATAAGGTCGTACCGACGGATATCGAGCTGGGAATAAAATTCGACACCCTTGTCATCACCGGACCAAATACGGGCGGAAAAACCGTTTCTCTCAAAACCACGGGACTGCTTACCGTAATGGCTATGTGCGGAATGATGATACCGGCAGGCGATAACAGCGAGCTTTCCGTATTCGACAGAGTTCTTGTCGATATCGGTGACGAGCAGAGCATTGAACAGTCATTATCCACCTTTTCGGCGCATATGACTAATATTGTAAGAATACTCGAAACAGCAGACGAGAAAAGCCTTGTACTTATAGATGAGCTTGGCTCCGGGACCGACCCCGTTGAGGGAGCAGCTCTTGCCGCGGCAATACTCGGACAGCTCAGGACTCAGGGAGCAAAAATAGCTTCCACGACACATTATGCCGAACTTAAAAGCTATGCTCTGCAAACTGAAGGCGTTGAAAACGGCTGCTGCGAATTTGACGTTGCTACTCTGCGCCCGACATACCGTCTGCTTATCGGTATGCCCGGACGGTCAAACGCTTTTGCCATTTCGGAAAGGCTGGGCATGGATCCCGACCTTGTGAGAAGGGCAAAAGAGCTCGTTTCCGCAGAGGATTCACGCTTTGAGGCAGTTGTAAGCAAACTGGAGCGCAGCAGGAATGAATATGAGGAAAAAATAAAAGAAGCCGACGAGCTGAAAAAACAGGCATTGCAGGAGCTTGAAAAAGCTAAAATGATCGCAGCTCAGGCGGAAAAGGACAAGAAAAACGAAACAGAGCTTGCAAAGGCTCAGGCGGAAAACATTATTTCAAAGGCAAGGGCGCAGGTCTACGGCGTTCTTGATGAGATAGAAGCTATCCGCAAGAAAAAAGAGATATCTGCGGAGGAAAAAGCAAAGCTGCGGGCTGATATACGCAGCATGGAAAACGCCGCCGATCCCGTTGAAAAAAGAAACAATGACGATTATGTCCTTCCCCGTCCCCTGCAGAAGGGCGACCGTGTGCTGATATTCGATATCGACAAAGAGGGTACCGTCCTTGAAACAGGAAAGGACAATGTCCTTGTTCAGTCGGGAATAATCAAAACAAGAGTTCCGATAAAAAATATACGTCTGCTCAAACAGGAAAAGGTCAGGATCCCTCAGCGCAGCGCAACACGCACCGTCCGCCGGGATACGCGCAGCAGCGCATCTACCGAAGTCGATGTCCGGGGACAGACAGCTATTGACGCGATAATGGACGTTGACAGGGCAATAGATATGGCTGTATTGCAGGGACTGCACCAGATCACAATTATTCACGGCAAGGGAACCGGCGTCCTCCGCCGGGAAATACAGAAGCATCTGAAAACTCATCCGTCTGTACGGACCTTCCGTCTTGGCGTTTTCGGTGAGGGCGAGGCAGGCGTTACTATCGCTGAGCTGCGCTGAATAAACTTCAGATCCCGTATTTACAATCTGAGCCGGAAACGATATGAATACAGGGGGCTAATATGCAGAAAAATAAAAAAAGACGCATGAAGATTATACTCCTCTGCTTTATAATTCCGCTTATAGCCGCGATCACAGGACTGTGTATATGCACAGTCCTTGCTTTCAGCGATAATATTTCAGACAAATATACCATTGCTCAACAGGACGGCAGCTATCATAATACCGTATTAAAAGGCGCAGTGACCGGAAAAAGCTTTGATCTGTCGCAGACGGAGGTCAATACATGGCTGAATAAAAAATACTGCGTTCCCAAGGATGACGGTCTTTATAACCTGATGGTGTATTTTCATAAGGACAGACCCTCGGAAGTTTATGCAAGAGTCCGCGTAAACGGTCATTTCCTTGCCCTGAGCGCCGAACTTACGCTTTCCGCCGACGGGAACGGTACGGTAACAGCCGGACTGCAAAGCGCCCGCGCAGGAGAACTCCCTATCCCCGATCCCGTGCTGTCGCGGATATTGTCAAAGGTGTTCGTCAACAACAGCAAAATCAGTACGGAGGATACACGTCTGCATATTGATGCAGGATATACCTATGAGTTGAAACACAGTACTGTTTCGATCCATATAACGGAACTTGAACCCGGCGAAGGTATTGTTCACTGCCGCACAAACAGCCTTACTGCGGAAGCTCTTCACGCGCTGATAGACTATCTCGCTTCCGACGAGGGACAGGAAAAAATATCCCTGATCTATAACGGGATCAAGAATAAGCTCGGATCGCTCTTTTATTAAGGCAGCACCCCACAAAGAACGCCTTACGGCTCAGCACCACATCTGCTGCGCCCGAAGGAAGTGCCCTTGGGGTACTCTTTTTCCGTTATTCAGCAAAAAACTCGCTTGATAACCGTCAGGTCAACTTCGCTCGTTTTGCACAACCTGACGAAATAATTGACGGCGCATCTGCGGCACTATCTTTGTGCGGTATTGCCTTAAAAAATTATACTTCAGGCACGAACATTATAATGATTTTAATTGCTTTTTATAATCATCGGTGTTATAATAGTATAAATGTATAAATAAAGAGTTATATCTTTACATCTGTCAGGAAGTGAAGTTCTTGGACAATAACCAACCCACTCAGACAAAAAAGAAAAAATTCAATATTCCGCCGATAGCTATAATTATTATTTGCGGAATACTGATCATAGTTTTTCTTTTCATTCTGATAAATAAAATATCTTCAAATAAGGGTAAAGAGGATTTCAAACGATCGGCTGTATATACCGAAGCGGTCATAGACGCCAAAACCTCATATACCGCCGGAGATGACAATAATTATACGATCCATTATCTGACCGATCTTACCGTTGATACGGATAAGCATAACGAGGGAGGAGAATATTCCTTCCGTCTTGACCTGACAACACCGGAGCTTGAAAAACTCAATCCCGGTGAAACGATCGGTGTGTATTATAATCCCGATAATCCGTCGGAATGTATACCTGCATCTGATATCCCGAATTATACAGTAAATTATTTTGTTCTGATAATCATTATAGTGATACTCGGAATAATAACCGGAATAAATGTCGATATACTGATGCGAAACATTCACGGATATACCCCGAAATATACCCGTCCAGAGGATATCGGCACAATGGGCGAAGCCGGAGCGGAAAACTCCCTCAGCGACAGCCAGATAGATTACAGCGCAAACGATACTTTCAGCGCAGGCGTAATGGACAGCTATTCCGACCCGTTTGCGACCTATTCGGGCTATGATGAAGAAAAAACAGACGATCCTTCACCTGACGGATCATATTACGATCCCAATTCCTTCTTCACCGGAGATCAGCAGTATGCCCCCGTTCAGGATAATATCAATACAAACGAAAGCGATATCAATAATCCCTTCCTGTCATCTGTAAATACAGATCCGGATAATCCCTATAATCAGGGAAATTATTCCGGAACAGTTCCGGATAACGGCAATGCCCCGTCAGAAAATGATCCGTTCGCATTTTACGGTGACGGTTCTTTCCCGGGATAAAAAGCTTTATATATGTAAACAGATCCGGATATACCAGAAAAACGATCAACAGCGGAAGTTAATGATAAAGGAGAAGTAATATGGCATCTTTTCAGAAAAAAAACAACCTGCACACAATATTGATCTGCATAGGCGTTGCTGCTATAGTATTCGGGGCTATTAAAATGATCCCGATGATCATCAACCGTATTTCGCTTAACAGCTATGCGGATAATTCAACAACGGTAACGGCAACTGTAACCTCTAAAAATCAGACCACCATATCAAAATACAATATCGTGGTTTCCTATCAGTACGAAGGAAAAAGCTATGATAACATAACCATGAAGAATGTCAAAGCAAGCAGCAAGGTTGCAGCAATGCTCCCGAATACCGAAGCCGAGATTTTCATAAGCAAAAGCGACCCGACCGACTGCCGCACAGAAGCGTCCAAGGAATTGAACGCAAGCGAAAAGCATACTCTTCTCCTCTATGGCACTCCTGCTCTGATCGGAATAGTATTACTCATCATCGGTATAGTACTTTCTGTGTATAATAAAAAGAACGCTGCAATATCAGGACTGACGGGTATGAACAATCCGATAAATAATTTCAACGGTCCTGATAATATGCCTCCCTATGGCGCGCCGGATCAGTCTTTCTCTTCCGCACCTCCGATGCAGCAGCCTCCGATGCAGCCTCCGATGCAGCAGTTTACTCCTGCTCCCCCGGCTCAGCCATATATGCCCGAGCCTCCGGCAGCTCCACAATATAATCAGGCTCCGCCGGCTCAGAATTATTCTCCTGTCGGTCAGCCCTATCAGAATACTGTTCCGTCAAACCAGAATTATTCATCAATACCCTATCCGGTAGATAATGCAGAAAAAGCCGTTGCCAAGCCTTTCGGCAGATCATCTGCTCCGGCTGCTCCGACAACTCCTGCAGCTCCGGCAGCTCCGACGGCTCCGGCGACTCCGGCGGCTCCGGCGGCTAAGCAGGCTCCTTCCGTTAAACTCGATAAGTCTGAAGCTGCTGCAGCGGAACAGCCAAAGCCTGCACCCGCACCGTCAGAGCCTGTAGATCTTAACTCGATCATCAAAAAAGGTACCGATGACGCTTTCAGCATGAAAGCAGACGACTATGAAGTTGATCCGGCTCTTGCGGCTCTCATCAGAAAAGGCGGAGATGATCCTTTCAATTCAAAAGCAGAAGATTATCAGGTAGATCCGGCTCTTGCGGCGCTTATCAAAACCGGTTCCGACGATCCGTTCCGAGGCAGACCTGCTCCCGAGCAGCCCAAGGAGGATGAATGATCCCCTACGGAGGTACTGCATGATAAGAAAAAAAATCATTTCAGGCGTACTGGCGGCAGTTACAATTCTGCCGCTGTGCGCCTGCGGTAATACAGAAACAAAAAATGAATCCTCTGCTCAGTTAAGCAGCTTTTCCGAAAGCAGCGCACCTGAAAGCAGCGCTCCTGAAAGCAGCGCTGTGAAAACAGAAAGCTCCGTCATATCCAAACCGGAGGAAAGCTATCTTCCTGTCATACCGAAAGCGGATAAGGCTGCAATAAATGATTACGAAAACAAATATTTTGTCAGAAAACTCAGCAATGATAAGCTTTATTATTTTGCGGAGCTTTATAAGGCTGCGAGCCAGCACAAAAACAGTGTTAATTTCATCGTGCCTATAAGTGATGAAGATCTGACAACTCTGATGTTTTTGCTGAATTACGACTGTCCGGAGCTTATTCATCTGAACGGAGATTATTATCCCCGTTATACCGATGATTCAATGCGCTATGTCAGCGGTCTGAAATTCACCTACTGTATGTCTGAACAGGAATATAAACAGGCATCGGCTCAGCTTGAGGATTACTTCCGGGATCTCGAAAATACTCTCAGCGGCAGATCAGATCAGGAAAAAGAAAAATATGTATATGATCTGATATTCAATAACTGCGAATATGACGAACAAAATATGATATCAGGCTCCGCATACGGAGTATTAATAAAGAATACCGGACGCTGCGAGGGGCTTTCAAAGGCATTCATGTGGGCAATGAACAGGCTCTCTGTAAAATGCATATGTGTTTCCGGTCAGCAGCTGTGGAGTACAACGGCAATTTATTCCGAACATTCATGGAATGAGATCATGCTTGACGGAAAATGGTATAATGTTGATATCACCGTGGATAATTTCAAAACGCCCGGCAGCGAAAAGAATCCGCCGAATTACGGATTCTACAATGTTACCGATGAATATGTCAGTCAGAGCCGTGAAGTGAATAACATATATACCTCCCTCGGCAAACCCGAATGTAACAGCGATGAGCTTAATTATCATATCCGCAACGGACTTTTTCTTGAAACCGGCAAAGCAGGAAAAGAAGAAGTAAGCCGTATACTTTCGGCTAAAATGACAGAAAGCGGCATTGATAATGTCAGCATAAAATTTGAATCCTATGATGACTATAGCCTTGCAAAGGAAAATATTGAGGAATGGACAGGAGAGTTCCTGCGTCAGAAAAGCGGGGAACCGTATATTTATGATACCTGTTACAATAGTCTTTCAATGACAATTGTTATAAATGCATATAAAGAAAACTGATCGAAGGATAGTGATGATATGGAACCGATATCCAATTTCGGCAGGATCGGAAAATATCTGATTCTTCTTGTAGGAATTGGTCTTATGATATGGGGCGGTGTATCCGCGATACATTACAGAATGCCTGACTATTCCGCAAAATGTGATGCGGTTATCACGGATTTCGTTATCGTTCCGGATAATGACCTGAAAGATCAGGTCAAGTACAACGATACTCTTGTAAGCTATTCAATTGACGGAAAAGCTTACACCAGGATAAGCCTAGGACAATATGAGGCGTCATGGGTAATCGGTGATAAGATAAAAATTATTTACAACCGGAACGATCCCGTCATGATACAGACGTTTACACGCACATTCTCGGGAATCATTATCTTTCTTGCAGGAATACCGTTCGTCGTTATTTCGCTGTTCTCGATAATAAGCATACGCAGAAGGGCTGCAAAAACTCCTGAGGAGATCGCTGAGGACGAGGAAAGAACTACCGCAGGAAAGCTCAAATATAAGGTAACGTCTATAGTATATCCTCTTTCCGCAGGTATTCCGATAACGGCAATAGGCATAATTTTTTATCTTATGGAAAACAATTACATTCTGTCATTGCTTTTCTGTGTTCTGGGAATCATTTCCACGCTTGTTGCCCTGCGTTCCATAATATACTATTTCATTATCAAATACCGCAATCATAAGGAAGATAAAAAATCAGCCGACAGTACCGCTGAATGATATTCCGCTGCCTTTGCCGCTTGCCGCGGCCAAGGCATTTTTTTATGTATATTATTAAAATTTCAATAAAATTATTGAACAAATTGTTTTTTTATGGTAAAATATATCTGTCTTTTTCGACATAATACTTCAAAAAGTGAGGTCTAAACAATGAAAAAAGGTCTTATCAAAAATCTTATTTTCATCTCGGCCGTAATAGTGTACATTGTATTCTGCTTTATACAATGTCCGATAACCAAGGCCGTAACTATGGACGGTGAAACCGCGATCGGATCAATGTGGTCGCTGCTGCCGCCTATCATCGCAATAGGACTTGCACTGATGACAAAGGAGGTTTATTCCTCCCTGTTCGTGGGAATAATTTCAGGAGCAGCTATCTATGCAATATCCTCGGCAACAGGCTTTGAGGGCTTTATGTCTGTCGTTGTACAGGATGGACTTATCTCCAATATAGCGGACAGCTATAACGTAGGTATCCTGATCTTCCTTGTCGTTCTCGGCTGCATCGTCGTTCTGATGAACAAGGCCGGCGGAAGCAAGGCTTACGGCGAATGGGCTGCAAAACATATCAAGACCCGTACCGGAGCAACTCTTTCCACATTCTTCCTCGGAGTACTTATCTTCGTAGATGACTATTTCAACTGTCTGACAGTCGGCTCGGTAATGCGTCCCGTTACTGACAAGCACAAGGTTTCACGCGCAAAGCTTGCATACATAATCGACGCAACAGCAGCACCCGTATGCATTATCGCTCCTATTTCCTCATGGGCAGCAGCAGTAAGCGGAACTGTTGAGGGAGTCAACGGAATACAGCTTTTCATCAGCACTATTCCCTATAACCTTTATGCTCTGCTCACGCTTATCATGGTAGTATTCATTGCAGTAACACACACCGATTTCGGTCCGATGAAAACACATGAGAATAATGCCGCAAAGGGCGATCTTTTCACAACAAAGAATACCGTCTATGAAGAGGACGCAAAGCCAATAAACAGCAAGGGTAAGGTAATTGATCTGATCCTGCCCGTTATTATCCTTATCAGCTTGTGCATTATCGGTATGCTTTATACCGGCGGTCTTTTCAAGGGCGAAAACATTGTGGACGCTTTTGCAAACTGTGACGCATCATATGGTCTTTCGCTCGGATCTATCGGATCTCTTATCGTAATAATTCTTTATTACCTTGCGCGCCGCGTACTGAAATTCACCGACTGCATGAATTCGATACCTGCCGGTTTCAAACAGATGGTCCCGGCTATCCTGATACTTGTATTCGCATGGACACTCAAATCAATGACAACAAAGCTCGGCGCAAGCGAATTTGTTCGTCTTATCGTTGAAAACGCAACCGCAATACAGCTTCTCCTGCCGCTGCTTCTCTTTATTGTAGCTCTCGGTCTTTCCTTCGCAACAGGAACATCATGGGGTACATTCGGTATTCTTATCCCGATAGTAACAGGTGTGTTCCAGTCCCAGCTCACAAACGCTGCTGAAAACGGTATTCCTTCAATGGTTATCATCTGCATATCCGCCTGCCTTGCAGGTGCAGTATGCGGCGACCACTGCTCGCCCATATCCGATACAACGATCATGGCGTCAACAGGCGCACAGTGCGATCATGTAAACCATGTTTCAACTCAGCTCCCCTATGCTATGACAGTTGCAGGAGTATCAGCGCTCGGATATCTGCTTTCAGGATTCGTACAGAATGTATTTGTCGTACTCGGCTGCTCAATAGCTCTGATGATAGTCACACTCTTAGTTATCAAAGCTTTGTCCGGAAAAGGAAAGCCTGCTACTGCAGAAGAAGCTGCCGAAGTACTGATAAAAAAAGAAGAAACATCTGAAGTAAAAAAACCGTCCTCCGCAAAAACGGCTAAATCCAAATCAAAATCAAAAAAGTAATATAAATAAATCAGTGCAGTCCCGTCAAAAGGACTGCGCTGCTTTTTTCGGATATAATATACAATTTTACGATAATGTAAATTTTTTCAAAAAAACTCTTGCATTTTTCCTTTTAATATGATATTATATATAGGCAGTCCGATGAGGACGGTGTGCGCCGGTAGCTCAGCCGGATAGAGTGACTGGCTACGAACCAGTAGGTCGGGGGTTCGAGTCCCTCCCGGCGCGCTTTCATAAAGATCCTGTCACGAAAGTGGCAGGTTTTTTTTATATAAATTATTGTAACCTTTCATGCGAAAGCAGATTATTATATTGAAACAAAGGACGGTGGAGCCATGCTTGCCTTATGTATGATTCCCGAAACACCCGAAGCACAGAACAGATTTGAGTATATCTATAACAGCAACCGCAATATTATGTATAACTGCGCCTATTCTATACTTTCTGATGTTTCATCAGCAGAAGACGCCGTTTCCGATGCTTTCGTTTCACTTGCAAGAAATTTCGATAAACTCGATACAGACGATAACAGCCGCATACGCAGTTACCTTATGATAACCGTAAGAAATGCCGCATTCAAGCAATACAATAAGCGTAAACGGGAAGTCGTTTCGGAGGATATATATCTTGATACGGAAACAGAGGATAATATCGCCGTTAATACCGAAAACAAACAGATACATAAGCTGCTGTTCGAGAAGGTAAAACTTCTTGACAAGAAATACGGCGATATCATCATGCTCCGATACTACTGCGATATGAAGGAAAAGGATATCGCTGACGATCTCGGTATCAGTACGGAAAATGTCAAGATAAGACTTCACAGAGCCAAAGCAATGCTCAAAAAAATGCTCAGCGAGGAGGGATACCATGCTTGATAATGAATTTGAAAAGCTCCTGTCGGATTCGGTAAAGGAATTCGGAGGCGAATATGAATACTTCGACGATACCCCGCATCAGTTTTCCGCAGGCTTTGAAAAAAATATGAAGCACATTATCAGAACCGGTAAGCCCCGCCGCCCGAAGATAATGAAGCTTGCCGCAGGGATAGCCGCAGCAGCCGCTATGATCATTATAGGCTTTGCAGGTTTCGGGATAAGCCGCATGGCTTCTAATAACAACATCATATCCGATACCCGGTCCGCAAGCAGCAGCGCAGTTTCGCAGACATCTGAAAGCAGCGAAAACGAAACCTCGCCGGTATACAATGAAAGGATCAAGAATGATACCGCAACAGACCGGGCGGCTGAGGATAATGAACCGGCTTTTGATAATGCCGGCAGCATCACTCAGGAGGATAAAAAAACACCCGATAAAAAAGAAACAACATATAACGAAAATAAGGAACTCTCTCCTGAAAATACCGCCGAAGCACCGGCTGCTGCGCCTGAGGCAAAAAACAATGTAACTATAAAATCATCAGACCGGACCATAAGCATTACTGACGAAAAGGCTGATGAAATAACAGAAGTCCTGATAAAAATGGTTTCCGACAGGAATCTGTGCATTAAACAGCCCGTTTCCGACAAGGATATTTCCGAAATAAGCAGTACAGGTTTCTATGTTTCGGTCAGCGCTCCCGACGGAACTCCCATTGAAATCAATATGATCGACGGCTGGGGTAACTATTACTGCGACAGCATAAAGCTTTGCATAAATGAAACATCAGGATATGCCGTTGCTGAAACAAACGGAACATATATCTCATTCGGGATAAAAGATATCTCCGGCACTTACAGCTGGCTGGAAAAACTGACAAACTGACATACTCCCCCTGCCTGCACTATCGTCTGAAGGCAGGGGAATTTTTATCTGCGGTCATCTTACGAAAAACACAAAAAAGCTCCGTTACAGTCCCGTTACGCATACGTTACGGATTCGTTTCATTCCTGTAACGATACGGATACGCAGGTTAGTATAGGTTAGTGTAGTATAGGTTAGTATAGGTTAGTGTAGTGTAGGTTAGTATAGGTTAGTGTAGTGTAGGTTAGTATAGGTTAGTGTAGTGTAGTTAAGTGGAAAAGGTTCAGGAATATACCAACACACACCTGCCTTTGACATTTATCAATTGTCAACTTATAATTCAAAATAGGTTGACAATCATTCATTCAGATGATATAATATCCTTGATGGACTGAATAAAGAAACAGGATCAGTCCTGAAAAGGAGAAAGTAAATGGAAACTGCAAAGAAAAATTCAAAAGCATCAAGACAATCAATACTTGATATGGTTTATACTGCAATGTTCACCGCGATAATATGCGTCTGCTCGATCATATCAATTAATATCGGCACTGTGCCTATCACCCTGCAGACCTTTGCCGTATGCGTCAGCGCCGCCATGCTAGGCTGGAAAAGAGGCACTATAAGTATTATACTATATATTCTTTTAGGAGCCGCAGGACTGCCTGTATTCGCCGGATTCAGCGGCGGTATCGGTATCCTTACGGGGGCTACCGGCGGTTATATCATAGGATTTATTTTTACCGCTCTGATCGTCGGAATATGCGCAGATAAATATGACAGAAAACTTGTTCCGCTTATTATATCAATGGTTATCGGAATTGCCGTATGCTATGCCCTGGGAACTCCTTGGTTCATGTTTGTTACGAATATGGATCTGAAAATATCTCTCGGCTACTGCGTTATACCCTTCCTGCCGTTTGACGCGATCAAGATCGTTCTTGCAACTGTGATCGTCAATCGTCTGAGCAAGGCAGTAAAGATATGAAACAAATACTTTTACGGGTCCATCACAGCCTGTGTATACAATTCTTTGAAGGAAAGGGCTACAATGATGAATTTGTCCGCGGAATGAGAAATATTATAGATCATCTGGAAATCTATGATCCGGAAATAATCCTCACCGACAGATGCGACGAAATTTGCTCCTTTTGTCCGAACCGCCGAAACGGGATATGTGTGACCGAAGAAAAGGTACATTGCATTGATATGAATTGTCTGAGGGAATACAGACTGAACATCAATGACGTTATGAAATGGAAGGAACTGAAAGAAATCGCAAACAATACTATAATCAATAAAAATAAGCTTGACAAAATATGCGGTAATTGTCAATGGTATGAAATATGCAGCAAAGCGGACACAGCCTGAGTGTCCGCTTTATCTTGTGAAAATAAATTATCAGGGGATCTGATCCGCAACACAAAAAGAAATCATGCTTTCCGGTGTTTACCGGATTCCCAGAATTTTATCATAAAATCTGCAAATACAAGTTCCTTTCCGGTCCAGCCATAGAGTAGATTCGTTCTGTATCCGTATTCCGGGACAACTATATTATTGTACCCGGCAGTCTGAACACTGAATACATTTACCTGGGGATTGACTTTATTTCTGTATTCCCGGATAAGCTTTGCAGCATCTACATATGACCAGCCGGAATTATTTGTCCCGAAACCTCTTTGGTCGTATTCTTTCATTTCTTCCCTTGTACCGTAAAGTCCTCCGTGACCTGCCTGCTGATCGGAATATATGAATATATTATCCCAATGCTCTTTATTATCTATAGCATCTCTGAAAAACAGCCATATACCGTTTTCCGTACCGCGTCCAACGTCCTCGGATCCGTTTGAGCTCATAGCTTCGCACTGTGATAAGATACCGTTTCTCTTGCTGACCGGGGTAACAATCAGCTTATCTCCGAATTTGCCGACATAGCCCTCATCAGAATTGCGAGCGGTTATCAGGGAACTGAGGTTGTCGATCTCCGCAACTGTAACGCTGCCGTATTCGGAATTGAAGCTGCCCCATGCGCTGCCTGAATTGTCGGACAGACACATGGTCTTTCCCTTGAGCTTCGGCATATTTTCACATGATATATCTATACATTCTTCAAGGGTATCCATGATAAGACCTTTATGGTTCGCTTCGCTTTGTCCTATCATTTTCATTGCGGTAAAATACCTGAACGGAAACTGCTTTCCGGTCAATACTCCGTCTTTAAGCTGCTGCATGACCTGCCGGCAAAGCTCGATATCATCTGTTTCGGTAAATATGCCTCTGAGGTTACGCAGAAGAGCCATATGCCCCATTCTGACAGAGGAAAGGATATCCTTCCATGAAACTCCATCTGCTCTTTTGGTTTCCCATGTATTATTATCATCATCTACCGTAACAGTTCCGTCAGACATAAGAGAATCAATTATCCCGGAATTGGCATGACAGATGCGAATAGTATCTATCATACCGATACCGCTGTTTTTGTATTTATGTATCTCATACAGCGAACAGTTTTCAAGCCTGTCAGCCCAGTTCCTTTTAAGGATATTCGGGATATTCTTCTTGCTGCCATTCTTGAACAGATAATATTCAAGCTGGGATATGGGTTCATCTGCTCTTTTCATCACCTGTTTCTGTATTGAGGAGAAATAACCGGGATTTTCTGCATTGAACTGCTGTCTTTTGGGATGTATAGCCGCCCTGACCATTTAACTCGGAGCAAAGCCCGATGTAAGCTCGCTTAACATCGGCTGCGACGAGGCAACCTCACCGCAGGAGCTTTAGCTCCTCGGGGTTTCAGTGGGGCCGAATGGCACCCGCCGCCTAAGAGGCGGGGGACATCGGTGATTGGTTATAACCTGGGGATTGAGCCGCATATAGAATTCATTTCTTAAAACTGCTGCCCAGTCAATAGCAGACTTATAATCATAGTCCAGTGCATCGTCAATGATTTTTTCCATCAGATCGGATGTTTTCATTCCTTCATATTTATCAGGAAGAATACTGTACGGTGCAAACAGATCATTGACCTCATAAATCTCGTCCTTTATTGAAGCTCCGGCAAAAATACCGTCACGGTAATACTGCGGTTCTCCGAATATCGACGACGCAGTTACCATTTTAAGAGTATCTATCGGGTCATACTCATATGAGATACCGCCCATAAAATTTTCTACGGGCTTTTCTTTTTCTGCTTTTCTTTGTTTATCAACAGCTTTTGAAATTTTACTCATGCTTATCACCTTCCCAATTAATATTAAAAAAAAGGATACCAAAACGAAAGTTCCGATATCCTCTTTACGGACAGAACCGAGAATAATAAAAATGATCTTTTGATCAAAATCTGCCGCGGAGATCCCGCAAAGCAGAACCCATAATGATGAAATCATTTTTCCGCTTCGGTTCTGTATTTTATTTTGGAATACCGTGAATAATAAGACCGATAAAAAAACAATTTGACAGATTGATGAAATCGGTCTTCCGCTACGATATTACGCCTGTTTATCAGGCTGATTCTATTATACATTCTTTTATTTTTAAAATCAAGATACAATTATATTTTACCCTTCACCGCCTGCCTTGAAATTGTATATCGGCTTGATGATATCATCTATTTCAGCCGTATCACCGATATTCGATACGATATCGTCCATTGTCTTGTATGCCATAGGCGCTTCGTCGATGGTTTCACGGCTGACGGAGGTTGAATAGATGCCCTCCATCTGCTTTTTGAATTCTGTCAGAGTAAGAGTTGCTCTTGCCGCTCCCCTTGAAAGGAGTCTGCCTGCGCCGTGAGGAGCGGAACAGTTCCAGTCGGGGTTACCCTTTCCGGTACATATCAGGCTTCCGTCACGCATATTGATGGGAATAAGCAGAACCTCTCCCTTACGGGCAGAAACAGCGCCCTTGCGAAGTATCATATTTTCGGTATCAATATAATTATGTACAGTTGTAAACCGATCCTTTACATGAAGTCCCATGCCCTTTATGATCTCGTCCATCATTGCCTGACGGTTGAGCATTGCATATTCCTGCACGATCTTCATATCATGGATATACTGCCCGAAAAGATCGCCCTCTGTATATGCCAGAGGCTTGGGGATATCGGTATGCTTTGTATTCGTCAGCTTTTTCAGTTCCTTCTGTATCTGCTTTTCCCTGCCCTCGGATCTCATCTTTGCAATGAATAAAGCGATCTCTTCCTTTGAGCAGCTGTTAAGACGTCTGTACGCTTCCTCCTGATAATACTTTGCAACTTCAAGCCCAAGATGACGGGATCCGGAATGGATAACGATATAAACAGAGCCGTCCTCTCCCCTGTCCGCCTCGATAAAATGATTACCTCCGCCGAGCGTACCAAGGCTTTTCTCTGCTCTTAACATATCAATATGATCGATGCAGTAAAGATCAGCAAGATCAAGCTTGTCCATATAGCGGTGAATTTTCTTTCTTACAGCAAATCCCGACGGGATCTCTGATCTGATAAGCTTGTCAAGCTTCTGCACCTCGATAAACGATTCTTTGATACAGACCGTTTCCATTCCGCAGCCTATATCTACTCCTACCAGATTCGGTACTGCCTTATCTGTTATCGTCATTGTAGTACCTATCGTACAGCCTGCCCCTGCGTGGACATCAGGCATTATCCTTATCTGCTGCCCCTGTGACATCGGCTGGTTTAAAAGCATTATTATCTGAGAAACAGCGTTTTCATCTATCACATCTGTAAAGACTTTGGCAGTATTATATTTTCCTCGTAATTCCAACATAAATTATTTCACTCCTTAAAACAAAAGCACTCCTGCCCGAAAGCAGAAGTGCATAAAACACATTATGAAATTGCCGTCCGAAAGCACAAAAACCCGTGAGAATGTTCCTGTGCTGCAAGTATTAACGCTTCTTCTCCATAAAACGGCAAGTTTCATGTTTCTGCTTAAATATCTGACTGTGATTTTGATCCAGTGATTTTATAATGAGTATTGTCATGAAACTCACCCTTTCCTAAAAAATTCAGTGTTTTTATAATACAACCTGAAAACAGATTTGTCAAGCATTTTTTCCGGAACATAACGCCGGTGTCAATTTACGGCGGAATGTCTCAGTCTACGGTCAGAACAAAAACAAAGTTACATTAGTCGCAGTTCCGAGGATCATTAATTGAGAAGTTTTGTGCGGTACTGCCTTAATAATTATTTTGTGTTAATATCGGGAGTGGATTTTTATTGTTTTATTTAGAAAATACTCCTATACTAAATAAAAAAACAAAGGAGATTTTTGTTTATGGATAGAAAAATTATTCTCAGATCAGATATCATTTCTGCATTAAAGGAAGCAGGCGTTGCCGAGGGACAGAATGTTATCGTTCATACTTCTCTCGGAAGTATAGGCTTTGTCTGCGGCGGAGCACAGGTCGTTGTTGATGCTTTACTGAATACCGTAGGCAGTGAAGGAACGATCGTAATGCCCACACAATCATGGAAAAATCTTGACCCCGAAACAGGTGTTCATTGGGAAGAACCCGAGGAATGGTGGCAGATCATCCGTGATAACTGGCCTGCATATGATAAGCGTATCACTCCTACGAATACGATGGGGTGTGTAGCAGAATGTTTCCGAACCTATCCGGGATCAGTCCGCAGCGATCATCCTGCAAGATCTTTTGCGGCAAACGGAAAAAATGCTGAATATATTGTTGCAAACCATGATTTGTCCGATATTTTCGGAGAAACATCTCCGCTTGCTAAATTGTATGAGTTGGATTCCAAGGTTCTTCTCATAGGTGTTGATTATGATAAGAATACATCTATTCATCTTGCTGATGTCCGTGCGGAATATCCCTCCAAACATAATACTACCGAACACAGTGCAGTAATGGAAAACGGCAAACGAGTATGGAAAACTTATGACACGCTTTATGTTGACGGTGAAGATTTCAAAGAGATTGGCAGAGCATTTGAATCTGAATATAATGTCAATAAAACCATGCTCGGCAACGCGCAGCTCCGTCTTATGAACATGAGAGAGCTTGTCGATTTTGCCGTCCGCTGGATAGAAACTAACAGAAAATGATCCTTCAAACTCAGGTCTGAGAAAAAACAAAACGCTGACAATTTATAAACAGTTTTTCAAGGCAATACCGCACAAGGATAATGTGCAGTATTGCCTTGATTATTTTTTTCTGAATAAGATGATCGAACTATGAAATTCTATCATTTATCCTGAGTAATATGTAAAAAAAAGAGCCTGTCATAAAAACAGACTCTTAGGGGATTCACACCCTGAAAACTGAATAAATCAAGACAAAGTACCAAGAACACTTGGTCAAGCCCTCGACCTATTAGTACTGCCAAGCTGAACATCTCACGATGCT
>CACYWT010000039.1:0-21965 GCA_902778175.1 uncultured Ruminococcus sp.
GGGAATCATTATGGACGAGCTTATTATAACCAAAGAAAGAATAGATGAATTCAGAAACTATCTGAGACTTGAAGAAAAAAGCGAAAACACCATCGAAAAGTATATGCGTGACATTAAGGCATTTTGGCAGTACGCAGGAACACAGGTGGTGACTAAAGAACTTGCGATAGCGTATAAGGAAAATCTCACCAGACATATCAATCTTCACAATTTATCAGACTATCTGTAAGCCATTATACAGGATAATTCAGGGGTTATTCCTTTTGCAAAGGATTGTTCTCTGGTTTGTCGGAGCGATCATATCAAAGGGCTTCTTTTGGAAGGAAACGGATTTCGTTGCTTTACAAGTGTCTTGATATTGCGTTATGAATTCTGCAACCATCTTGGTATCTTAGATAGCTTTTTCATTCAGTTATTCTTTAATTTTGTAGTATCCAACTTTCCCTTTATCAATGCATAAAATATAGTCACAACATTGCCCGATAAGCTCCGGATCGTGGGTGGAAACAAGCACGGTACTGCCTGACCTTGCCAGATTGGTCAGAAGCTGTCCGACCATTTCCATATGGGAAAGATCAAGCCCGGAGGTGGGTTCGTCAAATAAAAGCAGCTTTGCCCCTGCGGCAACTGCTGATGCTATGGCAACTCTCTGCTTTTGTCCGCCGGAAAGCGCCATAGGGTGTTTATCCTTGTATGGCAGAAGTCCGAGGCTTTCGAGGATAATCTCACAAGCTTTTTCGTTTTTGTCTTTCATAGAAAGCATTACCTCTGCCATAACGCTGTCAGTGAAAAGCTGGTGATTCACGTCCTGCATTACCATATAGCAAAGTTCTGTGCGGTTTTTTCCCTTATACTCTTTCCCATCCATAGTGATAACACCAGGACAATCTCTTTCCAGACCACAGACGCAGCGCAGAAAGGTAGATTTTCCCGTTCCGTTGCTCCCCACAACAGCGATAACGCTGTTTTTCGGCAGTCTGAGCTTCGGGATATTAAGAGTAAGAATATCTTCATCCGCCTGTGTCAGCTTTTTTCTGAAAAAAAGATGCGGTCTGCGCTTATATGTAAAGAAAAAATTTTCGAGTATAACAGCATTCTCCTCCGGCATATCAAGGAAGGATGAGCTATCGTTTTCGCTCGAAAATGTATCTTCCACCGTAAGCGGTCTGAGCCTGAGCTTCTGTATGCTTTCACTGCTTAGTCCCGAAAAATCCTTTCCTGTCCATTCATTTTTTATTCTTCCGTTTTCCATGCGTATGACCCGATCGGCGATATCCCTGAGATACCATAGCCTGTGCTCGGAAACGATTATCGTTTTGCCCTGCTTTTTCCATTTGATTATCGTTTCCCTCAGATATTCTGTGGCTGTCCGGTCAAGATTTGCCGACGGCTCATCGAGAAGAATAATGTCGGGAAGCAAGGCAGAAACAGACGCACAGGCTATCTTCTGTTTTTCGCCTCCCGAAAGTTCGAACAGGCTTTTGCCGAGGAGCTTTTCTATATCAAGTTCCTTGACTGTTTCCTGCTTGCGTCTGATTATCTCATCAGTAGCAAGACCGATGTTTTCAGGTCCGAATACGATCTCTCCGTCAGTATCCACAGAAAAAAACTGACTTCTGGGATTCTGAAATACCGTCCCGACCGTGCCGGCAAGCTCATACAGTTCTGTTTCTTTTATATCACGCTCTGCAACGCGGACATTTCCTTCAAGCTCACCCTGATAATAATGGGGGATAAGACCGTTTATCAGCCTGATGACAGTAGTTTTTCCCGAACCCGATTCTCCGCAGAGAAGAAGGACTTCTCCTTTTTTAACAGTCAGAGAAAAGTTGTCAAGCAAGCTTTCAGCCGAGCCTTTATAACGAAAAGAAACATTTTCTATTTCTATATTATTTTTCATCATACAAAATATTTAAAGATCACAAAGACCGCAGCCGCAACCGTAAAGCCCGTAATGAGCACAATATCTGCCGCTCCTGTTTTCAGTACAGCTACGCTTGTTCTCTTTATCTTTCCTCCGAGTCCTTTTGTTATAGCTGCTGCTGATAATTCGTCACCTATATTAACACAGGAAAATAGCAGCGGTATCATACGATATTCGATCATTTTTATAACATTTCCTCCGCCAAGGCTTATTCCTCTCATTTTCATTGCGTCGCGGATAGCAAGATATTCTTCCTTGATGGTCGGGAAAAAGCGCATTACAACAGCAAGTGAGATCGTTATCCCGTCCGGGATGTGCATTTTCTGCATAGCGGATATAAACTCATCAATTTTTGTTGTTCTTATAACATACCATGCCGTTATCATAGCCGGAAGAAATTGTGCGATTATCCCGCAGTAACCGGTAAGCAGAGATTTTATTATACCCGTTGATTCATCCGACAGAAAAAAGAATGTAAGTATCAATGCGATCGTATACAGCGCAAAGAAACGAAATGCGCTGGCATATCGTTTCTCCGCAATCAGAAGTACTATCGGCACAAGTGTTATGATGATCCTGACTGCCCACAGCAGGGGTGTTGTTGCGCTCATCATAACAACAGCCGACACTATAAGTATCATATACAGCTTTGTTCTCGGGTCGAGCCTGATATTCATTAAACTATCCCCGCTTTTTCAAAATGCTTTTTAATGGCTGCCTTTCCGATAAGTGCACCTATGCAGCCAAACACGAAGCAAAGTATGAGCAGTACCGCAATGGTTTTGTAATTTATCGCGCCAAAAAGATTGTCACAGTACTCTGCGGAATAGTCGCCGTCTATGAGATCCTTCCTGTAGGAATCGGCAGTTATTATAACAGGAAAATAATTTGCACAGATCCACAGACTGAATATTCCGTTGCTCAGAACGGTCTTTTTAAAGCTCTTGTATCCGCCTGACTTTGCAATAAGATCAGCGATCACTCCTGACAAAATAATCAGCGGAGCGCCGAGATAGCCCATTCCCGTCACGAACATAATGATAGCGATAAGTACTGACATTATAGTTATCATACCGAATTTTTCGATCTTTGTATAAAACAGCATCATCGGTATGCATCCCACAAGCGGAATCAGCACGGATAATCCGGCAACCATGACAGGATGTATGTAACCAAGCATTGCACAGGCAAATTCTACCACAAACATAATTGCTGTAAAAATTCCTACCGTGATGAAATCCTTAACTCCGAGATTTTTCTTTGGGGATGTATTTCCCTTTACATTAGCCATTTCTTTTTCCTCCTGATTTTTTACGCAAGCTTCCAGCTTACTGCCTTTTTCCTGCCGGAAATGAAGTTTTTATAAATTCCCTTTTCCTGCATCAGCTTTTCATGACTGCCCTGCTGAACTATTCTGCCCTTGTCAATAACGATGATCTGATCTGCATTTCTGACGGTTTTCAGACGGTGAGCTATCATAATGATGGTCTTTTCTTTTGTCAGGTTTTCAATAGCCTGTGTAAGCTCTTTTTCGTTTTCCGGATCAACATTTGCCGTTGCTTCATCTAAAATAATGATCGGTGCATCCTTCATTATTGCTCTTGCAATGGCTATTCTTTGCTTTTCTCCGCCCGAAAGCGTTGCGCCGCCTTCACCAACAACGGTATCATAACCGTTTGGGAGAGCCGTTATAAATTCATGGCAGGCAGCTTTCTTCGCCGCAGCAATGACCTCATCCTTTGAAGCATCCGGTCTGCCGAAGCGGATGTTATTTGCGATGGTGTCCTCAAACAGATACACACGCTGAAAAACAAAGCTGAAATTCTCCATCAGACTGTCAAAGCTGTAATCCCTTACATTCCTGCCTCCGAGAGTCACCGTGCCTTCCTGCACATCCCAGAATCTTGCGATAAGGGATGTGATAGTGGTCTTTCCTCCGCCGGAGGGACCCACAATGGCAGTAGTGGTTTTCTCTTTTATATCAAGGGTCACATCATCAATGATCTTTCTGTTTTCATAAGCAAAGCTGACATGCTCCAAATGAATGTCGTGGTTTTCCGGTATGATCTCTTCGCCGTCAATATCCATCTGCTGAACGTCAAGTATCTCATTTGCAAGGTCAACGCCCTTTCCGATTATTTTCAGCAGGGCGGTATATACTCCTGCCGCATCAAGGGCTTCAAAGATCATGAATGAACAAAGCAGCATGGTAATACAATAGGTTAGCTCCATTGTGCCGTTAAGATAAAAGAATACGGATGCTCCTGCAATTACAACACCGGCAAGCTTGCTGACAAGATTCTGAACACCCACAGCAGGTATTGCAGCGATCTCTGCCCTGATATCAGCATTTTTCTTTCTGTCAATAGCCTTGTCAAGCCTTGCATTATTCTGACTTACAAGATTATAGTTCCTTATCTCGGCAATACCCTGTATATATTCAAGAATGACGCCGACGATATCTCTGTCCGATTCAAGCTTTTCATCGGCAACTCTTGCAACGCTTCTGTTTGTCCATTGGTTTACAAGGAAAAATACAAGAATGCTCAGTACCGAAATAATGCCTATCCTCCAGTCAAAAGCAAACATTCCTATGCCGATAACTATAGTTGTGATGCTTCCCTGCAAAACCATCATAACTGCTCTTGTTGCAATGTCTCCGACCTGCTCCATTGTGTTAGTGGTAACGGAGGTTATGTGTCCGAGGCTGGTGTCGTTGAAATAACCCATAGGAAGATAGCGCAGATGTTCGCCTATTTCAATTCGTTTTTCTGCACAAGTGTTGTAGCCTGCTTCCGTCTGGAGCATCTGAGAAAAGCGGTTGACTATCATCTTTCCTATCGTACTGACAAGCATAAGCCCGATAACAAGCGCAAAGGCTGTGCTGTCAATTTTATTCTCAATCACGGCGCTTATTGCAAAAAAAGCAGCCGGTATTTTCATTGCACCGAATATCGCATCAAGAACACCAAGTACAACGGAAATATAGAATTTATTTCTGTTTTCCCTGCTGCAAAAATCAAAGAATTTCTTCAGCATTGCAAACATCAGACAGCCTCCTTTCCGGAAATATCCTCGTCCTTTGCCATGCGGTGGGCATCCCACATTCTGCGGTACAGACCGCATTCCGAAAGCAGCTCCTCATGCTTTCCCTCAGCTTCAATATTGCCGCCGTTTACAACAAAGATCTTATCCGCATCCATAATGGTAGAAAGACGGTGCGCGATAACGATAAGCGTTTTTCCCTTGACAAGCTTTGCCACACTTGACTGCACAAGCGCTTCGTTTTCGGGATCGGTATAGGCTGTTGCTTCGTCAAGTATGATAACGGGAGCGTTTTTCAGCATAGCTCTTGCAATGCATATTCTCTGCCGTTCTCCGCCAGACAAGTTACCGCCTGCGCCTCCAACAATGGTATCGTATCCGTTTTCAAGGCTCATGATAAAATCATGGCAGCCGCTGCTTTTTGCGGCATTGATAACTTCCTCGTCTGCTGCGCCCTTTTTCCCGAGACGGATATTTTCCATAACAGACATATCAAACAGGTAATTATCCTGCGCAACATAAGCGATCTGACCGGTATAATAATCGAGGGGCAGCTCTTTGATATCTATGCCGCCGTAGGTTATCCTGCCGCTGTCGGTATCCCACAAGGAATCTATCAGTCTTGCAATAGTGCTTTTGCCTGATCCCGAAGGTCCTACGATGGCTGTGACCTCTCCCTGTCTGATCTTCATATCAATACCGTGAAGAACCTCTTTCTCCTTATAGGTAAAGTGTACATCCTCAAGAACGATATCACATCCCTGCGGTTTTTTTAAAAGAGATGCAGGGCGAACCATATCCTTTCTTTCAAGTATTTCAGTGACCTCTCCGAAAATCGTTTTCATTTTCAGGATATCATCCATATAGGAAAATGCGATAACAAGGGGAGTGATAAGTCCGGCTGAAAGAATTATTCCTGTGATAAAGCCCTCCGCTGACAAGCTGCCGATATTTACAAGCAGCAAACCTACCGGCAGAACACCCAAAAGCGTTGCAGGCATAAACGAAAGACTTCCTGCCTGCCACCAGATACATTTTCTCATCCAGTCGATGAAGCAGTCTGCGCCTTCCTTTGCGGCAGTAACGAATTTTTCATAGGAGCTTTTTGATTGACCGAATGCCTTTATTACCTCAATTCCGTTTATATATTCCACAGCCGTGTCGTTGAGCTTTTTTGTCTTTTCGACTGATAACTCGTAACCGCCCTTGCTCTTTATCATCATGACTGTTACAAAAACAAGTCCTATAGCAACGGAGATCAGATTGGCAAGCCCCAGCCGCCAGTCGATAGTCAGAAGATAAATGAACATGATCGCAGGAAGCAGGATGTTTGCCGTAAACTCCGGAACGATGTGAGCAAGTGTTGTTTCCATTGAATCCACACGCTCAACGATGATGTTCTTGTAGCTTCCGCTGTTGTCATCCAGCACCGAACCGAGGGGAATACGGCTGAGTTTTTCGCAGAGCTGCTTTCTGATTCCGCCCAGAACATTGAATGTCCCTATATGCGAAAGCGAGGTCGAAAGCGTATGCAAAGTGATCCTTATGACCCAGCAAAGCGCCATAAGCAGCATCATTTGCAGGTAATAGCTCCAGTCCCTGTTTCCGGCGATCAGCTGCCCCACAACATTTGCGGTAAGCAGATACGGGATAAATGACGCTGCAACGCCAAGTATGGCAAGCAAAACACTGCCGCCGAAACAGATCTTCTTTCTCCCGGCAAATTCCAGCACCCAGGAGAGCGTACTTTTCTTTTTCAATTCCTTTCCTTCTTTCTTTTCATAATTGCAAAGATAAACTTACGCGCCTTCTTTCATAATACTGATACACGAAGTCGGTTAGACAACCCTAACTATTATAATTAGATACAACTAACTTGTCAAGCTTTTTATTATTTTTTTAACTAAATACCTTATTGAAAATTCGGTAATGATGTAGTATAATTTGGTTAGAGTTATCTAATCAAATTATAGGAGTCATCTTTATGAAATACGGAATAATGGGCGGATTTATTAAATTCGCATTCGCAAAAACGGCATTTGACTATATTGAAAAAGAAATTCCGGGAATGGATATGGTATCCTATAAAAAACGTGTGCAAAAGGAGTACAGGGCAATCGTTGAAAGAACTCTCGGCATCGGCAAAATGAAAGAAAATATGTTTGTAATGACAATGTATGCAGGTGCATTTCTGATCGCACTGTATAAAGAGACTGACGGGAAGATCAATGAAGAAAAGCTGAAAGGCTTGGTTCGTGCTGCTGCCTACTGTCCGTTGATGGTGAAAGCAAAGAAGGGAAAGAGTGCTTTTACGGACAAGGAGATAGCCACACGGACAAAACAGGCAAAGTGGTCAAGAGATCATATTAAGGAATATCCTATGAACTGGTTTTATTATTTTGAAACAGTCCCGGGGAAGGATGAATATTACATCACGCATAAACAGTGCGGTATCTGCAAGCTGACAAAGCAGGAGCACTGCGAGGAGATCACAAAATATCTGTGCATGATGGATTATTACACCTTTGAGATGCAGGGAGCTGTTCTTGACAGAACAAAAACGCTGGGCTATGGCGATGATGAATGTAATTTCCACCTGATGAGCAGGGATAGAGCCGATGAAATAGGCTTTGTAAAAAGTGCGGATGCAAAGTAGGATACGGAACACATTTATGCTGAACTGAGGTTGATTCATTTGATTATTTTACAGCTAATATTATTCTGTGCTGTTTTCACACTGATGGTAAAGCTTGGTGTCGGAAACAATGCCCTTAACGGATTGTATTTTTATCCAAAGGCAGTACAGGAAAAGGTATATGAGCTTGGTCTGACCGACAGACAAACTGTAAATCGAAAAAGAAAAATATTTATGACGACATTCTTTATTATTATGCTTGTTGTTCTTCTTCTGATGATCGGTCTGTGGAATGGTGTCAGGGATTTTCCTGAAGCATATTTGCAGGCTCTCCTGTTTCTGGAGATAATGAACTGGTATGACGGCATTGTGATAGATCGTCTATGGGTAGGACACAGCAAATTCTGGATCATACCCAAAGCGGAGAATATCCCCTTTGTACAGACATGGAAACAGGTTCTTAAAAAGCGTGGTATTCTGACATTGATATGGATAATCGGAGCAGCAGTTGTTGCCGCACTGGATGTATTGATATTTGGTATTATTGTGAAAGGGTGAATGGTATGTCAAGAAGGGACGAAATCAAATCAGCATATAAAAATCTTGGTAAGGCACATAGCTTTTATGACGGGATGATGACAGGCACAAGCTTTTTCGGCAGGATCATTCTGAAAAATGTCTGGTGCATGACGAAGGAGGATGCTCTTGAATATCAGGCGGCAGCATTTGAAGCAATACCGAAGGATTTTTCGGGCAGCTTGTTGGAAGTCCCTGTTGGAACAGGTGTACTGTCAATGCCTGTCTGGAAAACACTTCCCGATGCAGAAATAACCTGTCTTGACTATTCGGAAAAAATGATGCAGTCTGCACAGGAAAGAGCGGATGAGATGCAGATAAAAAATATCCGCTTTATGCAGGGAGATGTGGGCAAGCTGCCGTTTGAGGATGAGAGCTTTGACTGTGTTGTATCGCTGAATGGCTTTCACGCCTTTCCCGATAAAGAGGCGGCTTACGGTGAATCATATCGTGTGCTGAAAAAGGGCGGTATTTTCTGTGGCTGTTTTTATGTAGAAAGAAGCTGCCCGAAAACGGATAAAATGATACAGCGGTTTTATATCAAAAGCGGCTTTTTCACTCCTCCGTTTGAAAATGCCGCCGGCCTTCAGTCCCGTCTGTCAAGGATGTACAGCACTGCGACAGTCGGGAATGTAAAAAGCATCGCGTGGTTTCAGTGTATCAAATAAACAGCGAAAGAGTGCATGATAATGGAAAAATACCATATTGAAAGAAACACCGTACAGGAAACACTCATCATTCCTCTTTACGGCAGAAAGGTTTGCAGCGAAAAATTCCCTGAGCTTTTCAGCGATCCGGAGAGCGAGCGCATTATTAATATGCTGGATTACGATTTTTCAGCAAAGTCCAAAAAAATGTACAGCACAGCAGGTCTTTATGGTGCTTTAGAGGTCGCACAGCGCCAGTATGATCTGATGTGCGAGGTGCGTGATCACCTGAAAGAGCATCCGGGGGGCGGCTGTCGTTAATCTTGGCTGTGGTCTGGACGCAACCTTTCGTCAGTTGGATAACGGATCGTGCCGGGGCTATAATCTTGACTTCCCTGATGTGATCAAAATCAGGAATGATCTGCTTCCGGCAGGAGATCGTGAGAAAAACATTCCCTGCGATCTGAATGATACATCCTGGTTCGATGAGATCGACGGTACGAACGGTGCTGTATTTTTTGCCGCAGGAGTATTTTATTATTTCCGGACTGAAGATGCCATACGGCTGTTCGACAAAATGGCGGAGCATTTTCCGGGCGGTGTTTTAGTGTTTGATGCCTGCAATAAGCGTGGTGTTAAGCTGATGCTGAAAACATGGATCAAGGAAGCGGACATCAAGGATGTGGGAGCATATTTTGCGGTAAAGGATGCAGAAAAGGAGCTTCTGCAAAAAAGCAGTCATTTTGCAGAAGTGTCACACAAAAGCTATATGCGTGGATATCGGAATATTGACAAGTCCATCCGACCGCTGTACCGCTTACTCAATACCATGTGTGACCGTCTGATCAATATGCAGATCGTGAAGATAAGATTCAGATAAAAGGGCAAGGATAATGAACAGAGGGTTGAATTTTGACCGAAAAAAACACTGTATGTACCCCAAAGCAATGGGAAAGAAAATCAGAGAGAAGCTGATCACTGACTTCGGAAAAACAGTCGGTGATCAGCTTTGGGAGAAAACAAGACTGAAATACGCAGAGCTGCTGTCGGATGCTCCGTCTATGAAGGGAACACCGCATTCTGCAGGAGCTTATACAGCGATACTGTTCTTCGCCTATTACAGCATTCTGCCGGAAAAGCTATCCATAGAAGCACTCGAACCTTTCACCAATGAATTATTTATGGGCAGCTTTAAAACAATGGGAAAGCTTTTCAATATGAACAGGAAAGCGGATCTTTGCCTGCTTGCCGGAATAATGAAAAGCGTCGGCAAAAAGGATGCGGCATCCATCAGAAAAAATCCTGACGGATTTATCAATGTGCAGACACCATTTGATAAGGAAAACGGAATCATCCGTTACAAATTCACTCAATGCCCCAATGCAGAATTTGCAAAAAAGCACGGCTTTGAAGATATAATGCCCCTGCTTTGCAATACTGACTATTATGGTATGGATCAGCTTCATGCCTGCCTGATACGCACCTCAAATTGCGTAAAGGGGAGCTTTTGCGACTTCTGCATTGTGGCAGATCAGAATCCACTTGCCGACAAATACGAAAGGATACGGGATTCAAGGTATCTCGGTGTATCGGACGAGAGGATATTCTGGTCGACTTTGCTGGGTACGATCGGGATACCGCTTGAATGTATGAGCTGGTTTGGTATTTATCGTCTGATGTCGGAGCGTTCCCCTCGTCATGCTCATGCCTACCGTGCCGGAATTTTCGGCTGTATGCTTTTCGGTGTATGTGTTCATGTAACCTGCTGTGCGGCTGTGTACCATTATAACAAGATATACAGGCTTCTGCCTGATACAGCTTTTGATGAATTGAAGCACTTTGCCCTCTTGTTTCTTCTGGCGTCAACTGTGCTGTTTATTATCTTTTTCGGTATAGCCATCGGCGTTCAGATCAGTGCCTTTGTAAAAGAAAAAACACCCTATCCGAAATGGTGTTGGATCTTTACTCTCCTGTTCGGAGCGGCAGTAATTGTTATCTGCAAGCTAATAGGTGATTTCCCTCTGACAAACGCACTCTCAACAGGCTGGATCAGTCTGGGAAATATCTGGATGATGGGCGGTCTGCTTGTTATGATGCCAAAAGTGGAGAAAACAGAGTTTGAAATAAAATCGAAATAATCAATCAAAGGAGCTGATCAGATATGAAACCTGATTACAAAAACTGGATGCCAAAAGGTATGGTGCTGGGCTTTTTATGCGGAGCAGTCATTTGCCTGATACTTTTTCTGATATTTGGTCTTTCGCCTGTCTTGCCGCAGGGAATACCGAAAACGATCCTTTTTATCGTATTTCTGTTATTGACCGTTGTGCTGACAGGTGTGACGATATGGATGTACCTCATGTACAGAGCCTTTTCCTACAACGGAAAAAGGCAGATGTCACGAACTATAATCGAAGGCACAGCCGCATATATCACCATACCAAAAGGCGGAAAAGGGCTTGATGTAGGTTGCGGCAGCGGTGCTTTGACGATTGCGGCAGCAAAAAGAAATCCCGATGCACAGATCATCGGAATTGACCGTTGGGGTAAGGAATATGCGTCATTCAGCAAAGCTCTGTGCGAAAGCAACGCAAAGGCGGAGAATGCAGCAAATGTACAGTTTCAGCCGGGGAATGCTTTGAAGCTTGACTTTCCTGATGAAAGCTTTGAAGCCGTGATGAGCAATTATGTGTATCATAATATTCCGAGTAATGACAGGCAGGCTATTCTCCTTGAAACGCTTCGTGTTCTGAAAAAAGGCGGCAGCTTTGCAATGCACGATATAATGTCACAGTCAAAGTACGGCGATATGCAGTCCTTTGTCAAAAAGCTGAAAAGCATGGGCTATGAAAGAGTAGAACTGATCGACACAACAGACGGAAAATTCATGTCACCCTTTGAAGCAAAATGGATGGCACTTTCCGGGTCGGCTATACTGGTGGGGAGAAAATAAAGATATGAAAAAAACAAAAATATTTTTGGAGGGAAAGAAACATTATGGGACTTTTTAAGAACTACATCAATCAGACAAGGAAGCCGGAAGGGTTTCTCGGAAAAATGATGATAAAGGGAATGAATTCCGGTCATGCAAAAATGGCAGACTGGGGTATGAGTTATCTCAAGGTAACCAATCCGAAGGAAATACTGGATATTGGCTGCGGCGGCGGAAGAAATGCGGCAGAGCTTCTCAAAAGATATCCTGATTCTAAGGTTACTGCTATCGACTACTCACCTCTGTCCGTGGAGCAGGCAACGGCTTATAACAAGGAGGCAATATCAGCAGGACGGTGTATTGTACAGCAGGGAGATGTTTCTTCTCTGCCTCTTGACGATGGTATATATGACCTTGCGACGGCATTTGAAACGATTTACTTCTGGCAGGGACTTGAGAAATGCTTTTCGGAGGTTTTCAGAGTATTGAAACCGTCCGGCTGTTTTATGATCGTCAACGAATCGGACGGACTTGATGAAAACAGCAAAAAATACGAGAAAATGATAGATGGCATGAAGCTGTATACCGCTGAGGATATTGAAAAAGCTTTGAAAAGCGCAGACTTTTCAGCAGTAAATACCGACCATCACGAAAGCAAGCCGTGGATTACAGTATTGGCACGAAAATAGTTGGGAGGAGAAAACTCATATGGCAAGAAAAGATTCAGAACATCAGAAAAGATCAATGAGTGCTTTGTTTCGTGGGAAAGCGATATTCAAGCCGCTTAACACAGGAAGAATTGATGATCATGTTGCCTGTGTACGAGAATGGATAGCCAATATTTTTTTCTATACAAAGAATGGCACAACCATAATGATCGATGCCGGATACAACTATGAACGTCTTGCAGAAAAGATGGAATGGCTTGATATTGATCCTGCATCAATTCAGCATATTCTCATCACTCATCAGGATACAGATCATGTGGGAGCATTGGAGCAGGACAGTGAATTGTTGTTTCGTGACGCAACGGTTTATATCGGAGAGATAGAAAACCGCTATCTGACAGGTGAAGTCAGAAGAAAGGTCTTTCACGGACTGTACAAGCTGCCGATGGTCAAAACAGATAATCGTAAGGTGCTGCTTAAGGACGGAGAGATCATTAACATAGATAGCATCAAGATAGAGTGTATTTTAGTTCCCGGTCACACATGGGGACATATGGTCTATCTGATCGATGACACATACCTCTTTACAGGAGATACGATATGGTTCGGTGCGGACGGCGGTTACAGCTTTTTAAGCACTCTTGCGGAGGATAACAAGCTTTCTGTCAACTCGCTTGAAAAGCTTGAAACAAATATCCGTTCAAGGAATCACCGCATAGTAGTTATAACAGGACATACCGGCTGGACAGATGATCCGGACTTTGCCTTTGCGCACAGACAGGAAATTTGCAAACCCTTTACAAAGCGTTACCATGATCCGAAAGCTCCATACGATGGTTATGATGAAAGCGATGATACAAGGGAAAAAGCCCGGACACAGCTGCTTCTGAAACAAAATGCATAGCTTCTTTGTGAGGTGCAGACTTACATGAATACAGATACATTGACAGGAATTATAATTCCGTTTATAGGAACTGCGGCAGGAGCTGCCTGCGTGTTTTTTATGAAAAAAGAACTGTCACGGATGGTTCAGAGAGCATTGACAGGTTTTGCGGCAGGAGTTATGGTAGCGGCTTCGATATGGAGTCTGCTCATTCCGGCTATGGAGCAGTCAGAGCCAATGGGAAAGCTTGCATTTATTCCTGCTGTCATTGGTTTCTGGGGAGGTGTTTTATTCCTGCTTCTGCTTGATCATATCATTCCGCATCTGCACATGAATGCAACGAAGGCGGAAGGACCCAGAAGCAGACTGGCAAAAACAACAATGATGGTTCTTGCAGTTACACTTCATAACATTCCCGAGGGAATGGCTGTCGGAGTAGTATATGCCGGATTCCTCTCCGGTTCTGCTGAAATAACCGCAGGAGGGGCTTTGGCTTTATCTCTTGGTATAGCGATACAGAATTTTCCGGAGGGCGCGATCATCTCAATGCCGCTTCATGCGCAGGGACGCAGCAAAGGAAAATCTTTTCTCGACGGTGTGCTTTCCGGTGCCGTTGAACCTGTGGGTGCTGTATTGACGATCATGCTTGCGGGTTTTCTTGTCCCTGCAATGCCTTATTTGTTAAGCTTTGCGGCAGGAGCTATGATGTATGTTGTAGTGGAGGAGCTGATCCCGGAAATGAGCGAGGGTGAACACTCAAACATTGGCGTGATAATGTTTGCAGTAGGATTTACACTTATGATGGCGCTTGATGTCGGACTTGGATAATATAATAAAATACGAAAAAGAAAAAATAGAAAGAGGAAAAATTTTATGGCTTCCATAAGAGGAAAAATATGCAGCTTAATGACTGCCACACAAAATGTCAATCCGTCAGCGCATCCGGACGCTGTGAAAAAGATGAAAAAAATGGCAGCTAAATATCTGGATGTAAAGCTGCCTGAGAATTATACATTCGAAAAGAAAATGACCGAAAACGGCACATCGTATCATGTTATACGTAGGAATGACCGCAGAAACACCAGAAAGGTTCTCTGTTATATCCACGGCGGATGCTATATAGCAGGACTTACAAATAACTATCATTCCTTTGTCAGGGATTTTTGCGATATGGAGGAAGGTATTACCGCTGTTCTGCTTGATTATAAAACCGCTCCCGAATACAAGTATCCTGTGCAGCTTGATGAAGCAGAGGATCTCTGGGATGAGCTTACAGAAAGACAGGGATATCGTCCGGAAGATATTATGATTGGAGGAGATTCATCCGGAGGAAATCTTGTTCTTGCTCTGATGCTTAAGATCCGTGACAAAGGAAAAAATATGCCTGCCGGAGCGTTTCTGCTGTCACCGTGGACGGATATGACCATGTCGGGAAACAGTTATATGCAGAATTATCAGAAGGATATAGAGATAGGAGAAAGAAAGGCAGAGCTGACAGAGGAAAAACGACAAATGCTGATGGAGAGCGATATATACAGCTTTATCGGAGATGCCGACAGAAATTCTCCGTATCTGTCACCGCTGTTTGCTTCTTTTGAAGGATTTCCGCCCATGTTTTTTGCAGTCGGTGAAAGCGAGATGCTTCTTGATGATACTCTTGAAGTTGTAAAAAAGCTTAAGGATGCAAATATTTCTGTTATCTGTGAAAGAAAGCCGGATATGTTTCATTCCTATGTCCTGTATAAGAATATGATGCCGGAGAGTAAAGAATCATATCTGAAAATCAAACGATTCGTCAAAGAACAACTTGATCTATGTGTAAAATTATAGTTGGCAACAGGCTATAATATCAATGGTGAACGGAAAAACTGCCGCATTCAGGGTCCAGCGTCACGCTGGCAACTTGATATAATGGACAAACAGATATTGACATTTATAAAATAAAGTTATATACTTTTAACCAGATTAGTTCAATCTAACAAACTTTATATGAATAGGGATGATATCCGATGAAGCAGCACAAATTCTGGGCAATCGCAGCTTTTGCTTGTATGTTGATGGCGATCATCACAGGTTATACACATAAATAAGGAGGACAAAATCATGACAACTTTAAGCAAATCACTTCTGTTATTCTTCGGAGGGGTATTGTTCGGCACAGCAGGAATAAAGATACTTTCAAGCAGAGATGCCAAAAAGGTTTATACTCATTGCACTGCCGCTACTCTCAGAGCAAAGGATTGTGTGGCAAAAACAGCCACAACGATACAGGAAAATGCCGAGGATATTTTGGCAGAGGCAAAGCAGATCAATGCAGAGCGTGAAAAGGAAGACACAGCGATCTGCGGTAATAAACCGGAAGAAGAATCCGACAATGACGCAGAATAATGCCCCTGCATTTGTGGTGATCCAAAATGAAATATCAGATAAAACATGAAATACAGGGGCGTATCCGGCTTCATATCCTGCAAAAAATCACTTTGACAGAACTGGACAAACTTTATTGCAGCTTGTCTGAAAAACACTTTATCAAACGCTGTAAGGTGTATGCTCCTACCAACGATCTTATGCTGGAATACACCTGCGGCAGAAAAAATATCCTGCGTTTTCTGACAGAATTATATCTGGGTGATATTATTGTTCCGGAAAGCTCTCTTGCGGCAGTAACTGCTTCGAGAGAGCTTAATGCCGAATACAAAAGCAAACTCATTCGGAAAGCTGCTGCTCATGCTATAAACAAATTATTGCTGCCGTTCAGGCTTCGTGTTATCATTTTAACATTAAAAACAGCTTGCTTTGTGTGGAAAGCTATTTCGTGTCTTGCTAAAGGCAAATTGGAAGTCCCTGTTTTAGATGCAGCGGCAATTACAGTTTCTATGCTCAGGCGGGACTATAAGACAGCAGGCTCTGTTATGTTTCTTCTGGATATCGGAGAAATATTGGAGGATTGGACACACAAAAAATCCGTCAGTGATTTAGCAGGCAGTATGTCGTTGAATGTAGGAAAAGTCTGGCTGAAAACGGAAGATCAGTCCGTTCTGATAAATGCCTCCGAAATAAAGGAGGGAAATGAGATCATTATCCGGACAGGAAGTATGATACCCTTTGACGGAGTTGTCACATCCGGAGAAGCTATGGTCAATCAGGCTTCTATGACCGGAGAAAGCACTCCCCTTCTTAAAAACACAGACAGCACCGTATATGCCGGAACAGTCGTTGAGGAAGGTGAGCTTACGATCTGTGTAAAAAGTGCAGCCGGCTCTACAAGATACGAAAAAATCGTGTCTATGATAGAGGATACGGAAAAGCTGAAATCAGAAGTCGAAAGCAAGGCAGAGCATCTTGCCGACAGGCTCGTACCGTATACATTTGCAGGAACACTGCTTGTCTGGCTTATCACAAGGAATATAACCAAAGCCTTATCTGTTCTTATGGTGGATTTTTCCTGTGCATTAAAGCTTGCAATGCCCGTTACGGTTCTGTCGGCTATCAGAGAAGCCAACCATTACGGCATTACCGTAAAAGGAGGGAAGTTTCTCGAAAAAATGGCACTTGCGGATACGATAGTATTTGATAAAACCGGAACTCTGACAAAGGCTGTTCCAACAGTCAGAAAGGTCGTTTCCTTCTGCGATCTGAGCGAGGACGAGCTGCTGAGAATTGCCGCATGCCTTGAAGAGCATTTTCCGCATTCTATGGCAAATGCTGTTGTTAATGCCGCAAAGGATAAAAACCTTGTCCATGATGAAATGCACACAAAGGTAGAATATGTTGTTGCACATGGTATAAAATCCACCATTGACGGCAAAACGGTGCTGATAGGCAGCTATCACTTCATTTTTGAAGATATGGGTGTTGCAGTACCTTTGGGTGAAGAACAAAAGCTGCTTTCTATGTCAATGGAGTATTCCAGATTATATATGGCAATAGGCGATTATCTTGCGGCAGTGATCTGTATCGAGGATCCTCTTCGGGAAGAGGCTGCAAAAGTCGTAAGTGAACTGAAAGGCTGCGGATTCACAAACATCGTAATGATGACAGGCGACAGCAAGCACACAGCCAAAGCTATAGCCGAAAAAGTCGGTGTCGATTCTTTTTATGCGGAAACTCTTCCGGAAGAAAAAGCCGGGTTTATACTTCGGGAAAAAGCAAAAGGCAATACGGTTGTGATGGTCGGGGACGGCATCAATGATTCCCCTGCTCTGTCGTCTGCTGATGTGGGTATTGCGATTTCAAACGGGGCGGCTATTGCAAGAGAAATAGCCGATATTACAATTTCAGAAGATAACTTAAATGGAATCATCACCGCAAGAAAGCTCGCCTTAGCTATGATGAAGCGCATCGAAAGAAATTACCGCTCCATTCTGGCTATTAACGGCGCATTGATCGCTCTCGGTGTAACAGGAATTGCACAGCCTACGCTCACAGCTACGATACATAATGCTTCTACGATAGGTATCGGGCTGATGAGTACAAAAAAGCTGCTGCAAGATTGACCATCTCCAAATCCTTGAACGAACCCCTATATAATTACACGAACCTCCTTTTAGTTCGTTCATTTATGCACCCAAACCATAAGCAACTTTTAACAGCCACCCGGACATCAACAGATACAAACATAAAAAAAAGGCTTGAAAACAAGCGGTTTACGCTGATTTCAAGTCTTTCTTTTGTATCAATCCCGCTACTGTTTTATCATACAGTATGCCGTCATAAGGCTCGATCAGCTCGGCTATAAGGTTTACTATACACTTCGGCGTATAGAATTCTCCTTTACCCTTACCCTCTGCAAGAGCAAACTTTCCAAGAAAATACTCGTAGATACGTCCGATAATATCATTCTCGGAATCGTCGGTATTGATCTTGTCGATTTCATCAAGCAGAGATGCAAGCTTGCTTGTATCAATATGCAGACGGGAATAGTAGTTGTCAGGGAGTGCGCCTTTCAGTGCAGGATTTGTTTTCTCTATCGTAAAGAGCGCGGTATCTATTTTCAGTGCAATATCATCCTGCTTTGCATTTTCCATGATAAAGCTCCAACGGCTCTCGGCAGGAAGATAAAAAACATTGTCTTTCGTATAGAAAGCAATATTGTCAATGAACTTATCTCCATACTTTTCAGCGATCATATTACGCTGAGCCTCAAATTTATCACTAGCGAATTTCAAGAAGAACAAGCTGAGAACGACGTGCTTATACTCAGCAGGCTCAACAGAACCACGGAGCTTGTCCGCAGATTTCCATAGAGCTTCTTCCATTGAAACAACTTTTTTCGGTTTAGCAGCTTTTGCCATGTTATAACCTCCGATTTTAATTAAACATTTCTGAATTCCATATCAATTTTACAAGTTGTATGAGAAGCTGTATACGCTCTGAAATCTCGGCTTTCCCGAATTTCGGATAAGCTTTGAACAGCAGATTGTTTTCAGAAACAAATTTTAAAAACTTCGGATTGTGCTGATATGCTAAATCTCCAAGAGATTCGGTATAGATATTTCCCTCTGTAGAGCAGTATTTTGTCAACTTATGGTCATACTTAGAATCGTTCAAACTTGCATTGATACTTTTATGTAGTAATAATAGCGCACCTATACTGTTACGCCAGCGTTTGAACTCTTCCTGATCTGCATATTCATCTGTAAACCATTCATAATGGTCAGATATTATATGCTCGATTTCAAACGGGTTTTTAGTTTTTGTATCCATATATTCGCAGTATTTAGAAACAACACCTGTTTGTTCCTCTATGTATCCTGTAATACGGGCGATCATATTCTTAATATACTTCTTCGTAAAACTGTTCAATCGCAGTTCGGGAAGTGCCGACGCAGGATCATATGAAAGTTTTTCATATTGTTGCTTCAAACGCTGCTTTAATTCGTTAGTCGTACAGCGACGAATATCTTTTGATACTGTAAATACATAGTTCTTTATAGTACTGTAATCTACGGAACGATAATTTGTAACTCGAGCTGTAATCAGCAAGTCTATAAATCGAGCTACAAGGTTCATCTTTTCAGTTATGGTTTCCCATGAATCATCATAACATATTGGTGCGAGCAATAACTGCGGCTGAAGGGTGAAGTTTACCTGTGAATTATAATAAATGTATTTTGTTTCTTCGGAAAAGGTACTTTCAGCTTCTTTGATTTTTGTATATATTTCTGCGAACTTTGAGAACTGCATAATAAAAGCTTCAAAGTCATCGGTTGTTGATAAACGCAATTTTACCCGTTCATCTCTTACCCATTTATGAAAGGGACCACCGATAATATCAAAATCTTGGTTTATCGCACCGGCTTTATTCTCACGAATTGTTTCAGCATACTGCGCTCTAAGCCAGGCTTTGATAAATGTTTCGTCGCCTTTATCGTCATCTTTTTTCAGAGATAGCACATTATCCTTCCAGATTTGGTTCAACTTCTGCCGTTTAGTGTCATCTTTTATTTCAGACAGAAGATATCCCTTCAACATTTCAGTTGAAGTCAGACTGAGACCACGATCATTCATAGTAACGAATACCTTATGAGCATCTTGTTCAGTTGTTGCCACTATTTCAATAAAAAACACTTTTTCGGCAAGCCAATCACAAAAATGCAATAACATACCATCGGTGATATCATTTATAGGAAAGATTTCAACAATATCAGTATATCGTCCATAAAGATTTTTCACCGATTCTCCAACACCGGTTGTGTCAAACGTTTTGTCGTTAAAAATCGCATTCATACACTCTGCTCTATCATCGACATTGATATTGAATGATTTCGTTCCATATGCTTCGGAGAAAATCATCTGTACAATGACGCTGTAGCTTTGACCTGTAACACGAAGACGATTGTTTAAATACATCAGCAAAAGAGTAAGAGAGGAAAATCGTTGCTGACCGTCAATAATAGCGTTTTTTCTTCCTGCCAAAACTATAGAACCCATAAAATACGCTCCATAGTCCTGTACTGCAATTCTATCATCGCCGGATTTATAATATATAAGAAATTCAGTGGTCAGATCGTCTATGAGTTCCTCAATATGCTTACGCTGCCACATATATTCTCTTTGGTAATAATGTATGGAGTATTTCGTATTTTGAAGCAGTTGCTTCAAACTTTTCGGCGAGCCATCTATCTTTTTCATCTGAGACCTCCAACACAAATTATTATCAATCTAAACAATAGACTTTTATTCACATATGTATGCTCCTATAGCAAGCTATAACCTTATATATTATACCACATTTCACCATATTTTGCAATGCCAAGCGCTAATAATTTCGCATCTTTTCACAAACAAACGCTCTAAAACTGCGTATCAGGAATCAAAGCTGACAATCAGATAGATTTCTGACCTGTTTTCCTTGTTTCACAGCATACTGTACAGTTTTATACGCTCCGCCGCTTTTATGCTGAATACAGCATACGACAAGGTCTGATCGGTCAACCATGCACCTGTTACGGACTTGTATAGCAGACTTGGGGTGAGCTTTGGACGATTCCGTACAAACCTCGACCTCATCGTAGTAGTCAAGGAACTCCTTTTCGTTGTCACGGTACTCCGCTTTCATATAAGGCAGCATCAGGATAAAATGAGCATTGCCATAGCCATAACTGTGGATTGCCCTCTTTATAGCGGCAGAAGCAATAGTATCAAAATCTCCGTCTCTGCCTACCAGAAATTCAACATACTCTTTTTGTACGATAAGGTCATGCAGTAGACAGTCAAGATGCTGCTCCACCTCTGATGCGTTGTCAATGTACCTATGCCCGAAGAAACTGACAGTATAAATGTTTAACATATCGGCACACCTCTTTTAAGTAATTGCTACTTTTATTATATCAAGGTGTCAATATGGTGTCAAGTAGACTGCATACAAATATATGTCAAGGTGGTATCATAATAGTGAAAGAGAGGTATCGCTATGGCTGTTATAAAATCTCAGTTTACGCTCCGTCTGAATTTGGACGATCATGCAAAAATCAAGAAGATCGCTGAAACCGAAAACCGTTCCATGACAAATATGATCGAAACACTCGTCAAGCAAAAGATACAGCAGTATGAAAAAGAAAACGGCGAGATCATTCTCACCGATGAAGATTTATCCGAAGAATAATCCATAGCTTCATAAATACGAAAAATAGACAGAAAAGCGGTCAGCCTGTGTAGGTTGACCGCTTGTTTACGTTTATTCACCGACCTGTAAGAACTGCTCTGCTCTTTTACAACACTCTATCATATTAGTACCCATATATTGTTTAGCCTCATCATATACTGTTTGTCCGTTCGACATCAGGTTCTCGATAACAGTAAATTCAAGAACTTCTGTAACGTCAGCCGAGTCCGATGATGCCATACGCTCAAAGTATTCAAAAGCTCTTTTCAGCTTATCTGACTCATCATTATTGAGAAGATCAAGAATGAAAGGAATAACAACAAACGAGAACATAATATGCATACCGTCTGTTTCTTCTGCATCTGCCGCATTTGCCAATGCTTTAAGTTCATCGGTGCATTCAGGAAACAGTGAATTGAAATCGGCGTATAGATTATTATAATTCATAACGTTTATGCTTCATCGTTTACTTCGTTATCAATGAGCGTATCAACTTCTGTGTCAATCTCAGAGTACATATCGGTGAGATTATTAAAGAATTCAATGGA
>CACYWT010000039.1:21988-23278 GCA_902778175.1 uncultured Ruminococcus sp.
GGCACTTGTCAGCTTATTGAAAAGCCTTATGATAAGTGCAAGTCCATTTTCGTCAACCGCATCACACTCAACAATGTATGCGTTCTGCGCAGCTCTGCTTTTGATTTCAGAAATAGACATATTAGTTTCTGCTCTGATGATTTTTATTCCCTGAACGGAAACTGCTGTACCAACGATTTTAAGTCCTAATGTATCCATATTAGTTTTCCTCCTAAAAATCAATTATGAGAACAATCGGTTTACCAGCCGAGCTTTTCTTATAGTTTCCTCCGTGCCAGCCCCTAAAATGTTCTCGTAATGTCGCAGGATAAATGATCTCACCCTTATCAGCTAAATGTGGGTACTTAACAGCACTGTATGAATGGTGACCAATAACATAAAGCCCCTTAAATTTTGGCGTTTCGCCACGGATTATAGCGGCTCGTTGCTCTTTAGTCCAATTTCGAGTACCTCGCTCTCCTCTGAGCAATCGTTCTCGCTCTTGCCGCCAAAATCTCTTAACGCCCTTTTTCCTTCTCTCTCGGAATCTGACGTTCCATTGATATTCTTTGTACTCTTTTTTCGTAGCCTGTCTTGTTTCAACCTTTTTGGCAAGTGCCTTCATTTTCGTTTTACTAAGCTGACGATGCACGGAGGTGTGTTCTCTTAAATCAAGACCTTTTGCTCTCTCCGATATGGTATTTACAATATGCTCTAACGCTAATCTGCTTTCATTAGAAGATGCTACGAATGTAGCGTCACTATTTTCAAGCATAAGCTGCGGAGAACCGCTTGTACCGTGTGCAAGTCCCGAATTGCCGTGGTTCATGACACCACCGCCTTTCGAGTATGCCTTTCCTGATACAAGGTCATATTACGATTCTTCAACGTATTATCGGGTATAACGACCTCGATACCTCTTTCGATAGCGTAGGAGAACGTATCAAGCGTAGCATCATTGGTACTGCACACATCGTATGCAATGATTGTTTTAAGGTTCGTGAGCTTATCAACCGTCAGTCCGATATTTGCTCTTAACCTCAGATTTTCGGCAGGATCGTCCATATGTCCTTTGGTGCTGATAGTCACAACCGAACAATCGCCATATCCGTCAAGTGCAAAATTAGCACTTTCCTCGGTAGGAAATGTAATGTTTGGAATTACGACTGCACCGACTTCAAACATGAACCAAAGCCCGATAATTCGACCTTTGAACAGCCGATAGTTATTCTCAATCTTATGAATATCACCAAGCTCCGAAAAATCGGGGATAATGACATACTTAATGCCTTTGAAACGCTCCTTGAAATA
>CACYWT010000040.1 GCA_902778175.1 uncultured Ruminococcus sp.
TGTGCGGTATCATTCCTCGAAGTATCCGCCTGTGGAGCTGTCCCACTCTATTGTGCCGTCCTCGTACATCTGACAGCCGTGAGCCACAAATGTCCACTTGTACTTGCTTACACGCTGAAACTTCGCTCTGAAATGTCCCTCTGCTTCAAGGCAGATATAAGAGCTACCGCCCTTGTTGGTGTAGATCGTATCAGGTGTGGGGTTGAAGTAGTGTCTGTCCATCGTCTGACCTCCTCTCCGTAAGGTCTTATTGTTTCCTTACAGTAACTATTATAAACGATATATCGTTCATATTCAATATACAGCCTGAACGAATATTCGGTTATATTTCTTTGATGCTTTGTTCAAAATATAGACTTGTATTCGTTCATATTCTGTGGTACAATGGTTATAAACGATTGACAGGGAGGTGAGGACGGTGGGAATGGTATTCAAAATCAATGTTCTGCAAGCTCTGAAAGACAAGGGGTACTCAACATACCGTATAAAGAATGAAAAGCTGTTGAGCCAATCAACTTTGCAGAAACTCAGGGAGAGTAAGCCTGTTTCTTGGGAAAATATCGAAGCATTTTGCAGACTGCTTGAAATACAGCCGGGCGATCTGCTTGAATACAAGTTTGACACAACAGAGAATGATTGATTTTTCTTTCTCTGACGGTAAAAGGGCATAAAAAAAGAAGTCAACAGGGGACAAGACAATATGTCCTGCCTGTTGACTTCTTGAAACAGAAAAAACATTTTCAGCATAACATAGCCGAAAATGCTCAAAAATGTATATCACTTTCTTGAAAGTAGTCGAAAACTAACAAAATAACGAATTAAAACTTGTCAAAAACTAACTTGACAAACAATTATTGATGCTGTACAATAAAAATGTATGTTGATAAAGTAAACACCAAAAGCCCATCGCTTAACTACCAATTAAACGACAGGCTCACTCGCAAAGGTATCCGAACTACCTCTAACGAATTTCTGATGCCCAATAAGGCTTTCTGTGCCTTTTGGATATATTGTGTCAAGTCAATGCCTTTTTGCGTGGAAACAGGATGGTATTGGCTTGGCATATTCTTTTTGTTACACTTGCCTTTATGTCTGTGCATAGGCTTTCGTCTATGTGCTGACATAAGAGCAATAAACGGAGAGGATCTGTGCTTTGCTCTTAGCACTACAACTGAATAGATAACACAAGCGAAAATACAACGGTATCATAACAGTTTTGCCACGACACCAAACTTCATTGGTCGAGCGAGCCAACAGACCGCACTCTGCTGCTACCTTGACTACTCGGTAAGGCTTGCAAACATCAGGATAAGATAACCTGTGTTATTGTTGAAGATAATCTTGTCAGAGAGATTATCTTCTGATAAGGGAATAAGCACTCGGCTTACACCTTTATCGGAGGATAATCATCCTCTTTGTAAAAAAATAGCCGAAAGGCAAGTTCAAAATCTTACCTTCGGCTATGAAAGAAGTTTAATTGACAATTTGCGGTTATAAAGAACAATCAAACTCCTCTGTTTTTTCGAGTCCGAGTGACAGGAGTCGAACCTGCGGCCTCTTGAACCCCATTCAAGCGCGCTACCAATCTGCGCTACACCCGGAAATAATAGTATAGCATATTGGTATATGTTTTGCAAGCGTTAATATTTACCAATAAACAATGTTGAATACAATATATTTATTGGGTATTTTGCACAATTATTGGTTATGTAAAGTAACAATTACAAGCTCGGGAGAATTATTGATCCTGAGTGGAAACTGGCTCTGTCCTAAACCACGGCTGACAACCATTGTAGTGTTCTGGTTCGTATGCATACCCTCGGCATACTTAGGGAAAAGTCCCTCACTCGGAGAAAATACAGGACCGATAAACGGCAACCGTATTTGTCCGCCATGAGCGTGACCCGTAAGTGCAAGCCCTACGCCGGTTTTGCAGTAAATATCAAATAATTCCGGACGATGAGAAAGCAGAATACAATATTTACCGTCCTCCTTTTTCAGAGCATTTATTCTCTTTGTCATCTTTGCTTCCTTATCTTCATCAGACATATCAACACCAAGAAAATCCGGATCATCTATTCCGCAGATTCGTATGCTCTGCTTTCCTCTTTTGATAAGCTGTTTATTATTACGGAGAACATTGACTTTATTTTTTTCAAACATCTTTTCAAGCTTTTTCAGTTCATCAGGAATACGACTTTCATGATTACCGGTACAATAATATACTGGCGCGATCCTGACCAGTCTTTTTGTCAGGCTTTCGGCAACGGAAAGATCCGTATGCCGGCAGTCGATATAATCTCCGGTGATAACTATTATATCAGGCTTTTCGAGTTCAAGATCAAGAAGAAGAGTTTCATTATTTTCTCCGAAAACAGTATTGTGAAAATCGGATATCTGCGCTATCTTAAAATTATTGAATTCCTTGGGTATGTTCTTACTGCTGACGTCATAATGCGTTACATTTATAATAGTATTTTCATATATCAGCCAGATAAAATATCCTGTAAGTACAATAAGCAAAATAATAATTATCATAAGTTTTTTATGCGCACTTATATAGCTCAATAAATTATTCATTTCCTGATTCCCCGAAAAAAATTATACTTTGTAAAAAAACCTCAATAAAAAATATATTATCACACAGCAAAATATATGTCAATACCTTCATTTTACGAAACAGTGACAATTTATTGTACAATCGGCTTTGACTTTTTCTTTTCACCGTTGTATAATACAAGTATAAATAACCGGCACAAATATTTGTACAGGGAGGCATGAATATGGCTCGTCAGAAACATCAGAAAATAAAGATCATGATCATCAACGACACCCTCAGAAATGCAAGAGGCAGAGAAAAGGCTATCAGCACACAGGCTTTCTGCGGTATGCTCAACAATATTGATATCCCCTGTGACAGAAGAACTCTCAGCGATGATATCTCTATACTCATTGATTATATCAACGAGAACAACGAATATGATTATCGTATTATATGCGAGAACAACGGAAAGCAAAATATCTATTATTCCGCCGATAAGCCCTCCGGCGGAAGCCTTACTCTGAATTATGAGGAACGGAAGCTGCTGCTTACTGCTCTCAATTCCCTGAAAATGACCGGCAACGATAATGTATCCGAGATCGAAGCTCTAAAAAACAGACTTGTCGAATGTTCTGATGAAAAGGAACGTGAAAAACTTCTTGATTATTCGCAGGACAGCGACTTTCTGCTTGATACCATCGCGGCAAAGATACTTATTGACTGGATCAATTCTCTCACCTTTATCAAAGGAAGTATGTCCGGAAATCTGATCGAAAAAATCATTCGTCTTGCCGACAGCGAGGACAGAAACAGTCTGCTTAATGAGCAGAACAACCCCCTTTACAGCCGAAAAGGCGGTGATGAATATACTTTTTATAATATTGACGAGATCTTCCGCGCAATAGATATGCAGACAAAGCTCACTTTCCGCTATTTCAGGCTTGATGAAAACCGTGAAAAAATTTACCGGCATGATGGAAAAATGTATAAGGTCGAACCCCTGACTCTTACGCCCAATGACGGTCATTATTATCTTATCTGTTATGACGATACAACAATTAACAAAATCAGAACCTTCCGTATAGACAGAATGAGCGATATTTCACGTTGTGACGAGGCAAATTCCATTCGTGCGACAGAATTCAAAAAAAAGATACCGTCACTTACCGGTCAGACCTTCCGTATGTTCAGCGGCGAGCTTATGTCAGTTACTCTGGAATTTGATGATAAGATCATCGACAATATTTATGACAAATTCGGAAATGGTATTTCCATAACCCGAATAAATGACAATCTTTGCCGTATAACTGCCGATATACAGCTCAGTCCTCCGTTTTTCGGATGGCTGTTCCAGTTCGGCAGCAGTATGAGAGTTGTTTCTCCCAAAGAAGCTGTAGACAGATACAAAAAAATATGCACTGAAACGATACTGTTCCACTGCGAGGAAAATAATCAGGAAGAATGATCATACAAACGGAGGGATCAAATGCTTATCAGAAAATATGAAGAAAAGGACCTCGGACGCATGATAGAAATATGGAATATGGTCGTTAATGAAGGTAATGCCTTTCCTCAGGAAGAATTGCTTAATGACGAAAGCGGGGCTTTGTTCTTTTCATCGCAAAGCTTTTGCGGTGTTGCCGAAAACGAAAACGGAATGATCGTCGGGCTTTATATTCTGCACCCCAATAATATCGGAAGATGCGGTCATATATGCAATGCAAGCTATGCTGTTGACTCTTCCTGCCGTGGGGCTCATATCGGTGAAAAGCTTGTTCTGGACAGCATCAGGGCTGCAAAAGCTTCCGGTTTCCGTATTCTTCAGTTTAATGCTGTAGTCGAATCAAATCTCCGCGCACGTCATCTTTACGAAAAACTCGGTTTCACTCAGCTTGGCATTATTCCGGACGGTTTCCGTATGAAAAACGGAAAATACGAAAATATCTGTACGTATTATATCACACTATAAAAAATACCGGAAACGATCTGTTTCCGGCTTTTTTATTTCATAATGATTTTCAGGCAATACCGCAGTTATGCGTTACTAAACGCAACAGATAATCAGTATCAGATAAATCTGTTTTGTTTTTCGTCATATTCAAAGCCGACCGCGGAAAGAGTTTCGGTCAGTTCACCGATGCTGACACATTCCGCGCTGCAAAGCTCCTCAAGCGACGGATATTGGTCCCTGAGCTTTGTATTAACATATGATAAAAGAATGAACGGATCCTTAGGCATAATGATACTCCTTTATACTCTGTAAATTCTGTTGCTTTTTCTTTCGGGTGCAGCCGGCAGATCGTCAGCAGGGTACCCTATTGCGCAGTGTCCGATACCTTCCCATTCGCCCTCTATTCCCAACGAGGACAGCAGTGCCTTGCCGTATTCTCCCTCGAATTCTTCCTTAGCACGGTGGATCCAGCAGCTTCCAAGCCCCAGAGTATGTGCAGCAAGCATAAGATTTCCCATAACAAGGCTGCCGTCATAAAGATATGTCGGGTGTGTTTTGTCAGCTAAAACTATTATCATTGCAGGTGCGCCGTAAAACGGATCAAAGCCTTCTCCCCAGCCGCCGATACTGCGGTTCAGTTCTGATATTTCGTCACGCTTTTTCTTATCTGTGAGGATAATGACCTTTACCCCCTGAAAATTTCTTCCGCTGGCGGCATATATCCCTGCCTCGGCTATCTGGGAAAGAATATCCTCCGGCGGCATTTCCGGAAGAAATCTGCGTATGCTTCTTCTTTCCTTCATTGCTTTAATAACTTCATTCATTTTCGATACTCCCTTTTCGTCATTTTAATTATTTCTTCTGGATCATTGCCTGCTATATCAAGACCCTCCGCCTTGATGCAGCGGCATTTTTTTACTCCGAAAAACGAAGTGAATACTTCACATACATAATCATATCCGAAATTTTTTTCGGGAATATATCCGCCTGCCGTGGTGATATAGACAAGCTCATTCAGACTGCACAGGCTCGTCGGTATTCCTTCGGAGGAATAATCAAATGTAAGTCCCATTACGCAGAGCTGCTCTATCCATACCTTTATAAGCGACGGAAAGGAATAATCCCAATACGGCGCTGCAATTATGATCCTGTCGGCTTGTTTCAAAAGATGCGCCTGAGCAAACATTTCATCTGCAAAGTTTCCTTCTGCGATATGGCTTTCTCTTTTTTCAAGAGTATCTCTGCCGAGCGGATAAAGTCCTGCGCTGCAAAGCTCCACTTCCGTTACGGGTTCGTTATTATTATTGTAATACGAAATATAATCCTTTGCAAGATGTAAGGTTCGTGAATTTTCCCTTACACACGCATTTATGAATAATATCATCTCAAAGCTGCCCCCATTCTGTAACTATTCAACGCTCTGCGGAATAATATAGTAATAAAACAAAGCGGTGATATTATGCTTATTGTATTAAGTATGCAAAAAAGGAAAAATAGAACTTTTCTTTTTCCGCGGAGAAATAATATCGTTACGGAAAAGCTGACCGACGGACGGCTTTCCGTACTGAATGTGAAATACAGTACATCAGGCAAAAGGATAAGTATGAAAAAACTATGCCGTATCTGCGACGGTATCAGCGATACTGTTCTCTGCCCCGAAGGTATTATTCCCGAAAATGCACCGCTGATGCGTTTTTGCGATAATACCCTGCAGCTTATCCTTATGGAGAGATTCCTGTTTTCCCTGCTGTCTGATTTTCCGTCTGAAAACGTAAGAATTTGTCTTTGCGATCCTTTTGCGCGGTTTTATGAGCTTGCCGAAAGGCTGTCTGAGCATTGTCCCGGAATAACCGTTGCCACACGAATGTATCATTTTTACAATAAACGTGCGGATTCACTTTCCGGAAAAGGACGGCTTATCATTACGGAATCTCCTTCATGTCTGCCGGAGTGTGATATAATTATTCACCCAGAGCCTGTCAGCACTGCTCTGCCGGAGTGCCGGATCATACTCAGCGCATATGAACCGCTTATTGACGATAAGCGGATAATTTACCGTTATAATGCAGATATACCCGACAGATACAAAGCACTTATCCCTGCCGGTACGGACGAGCAGTATTTCCTTTGCGCGCTTTATTCTCTTGAGCGGAGAAAGGAGCTTGCGGAAATTGTTCCGTCAACGGTTAAGACTAAACAAGGCGCACTGTCACGGGAGTATATTCTGAATATTCTGTCAGAGGGATAAAACCTCGCTCAGCATACGCTCGGAAAGAAGTTCATTTTCTCCGGTGAAAACGATGTTTTCCCTTTCCGGTACAAGCCCCTCAGGACAGACGGCAAAATCCGATACAAGTATCATCGGGATATCAAATTCACTGTCGCCGGCGGCAGCAACGGCACTTTCTCCGAGATAATTTCTCAGCCTTGCGACAGCAGTTCCCTTATTGAGTTTTTTCGGAACGGCATAAACCTTTGCGCCGTTAGTAAATATATCGACAAGATCGGCGTCGGTGCCATTACGGAGCCTCTCGGCGGACTGTACGGGAGTATTGCTTTTCGTAAAAACAAAAAGATCTCTGATACATCTTATCTCAAAGCAGACGTTTTTATCCTGAGCAAGGATAGCGGCTGCTTTTTTTATTTCAGGGAGAGATTCTTCCGTCATATCGAGAGATTCCCGATACCATGCATTATCCTCGATACCGTTTTTAAGCATTACTCCTCCGTTGCAGACGAGAGCATATTCAAATTCCCCGACGCCGAGGTCTATCCTCCTGTATTGCTCCTCAGTACGGGTAGTAACGGGAATTATCAGCATTTTGTTTTTTACCATTTTCAGAAGATCAAAGGTTTTTTCCGTTATGAAAGAGATCTCCCGTCCGCGGTAAATTTCCGCACAGCGTTTTTCATTTCCTATATCGTGCTTATAGGAATAGATCAATGTATTGTCAAGATCGGTCGTAAGTATCATCAGGTATTTCCTCAGTAAGTATTTCAGGCAATACCGCATAAAAAACACATGACGGCTTAGTGCAATATTGCATTAATTCGGGGACGCGCTGCAAATGAGTGCGTCCCCATCGGTCAATCAGTTCAGTCTTTCTTTTTGCCTGAGCCAACTATTAATTTTCTGATAAGGTCTATCGGTATCATTGTTACTGCCATACCGATAACGAGCAGCCAGCCCTGCCAGCTGAACGGTGTACAGCTGAACATCTCGCCAATCCATTTGAAGAAATCAAACGGAATAAGCGCTGCATTTACGATCGCTGCCTGAATGAGCGCAATTACGAGCCAGATCTTGATGAAGTTCGGGTTTTCACCAAGCCCCTTGAATATTCCGAAGCCATCGTCACGGACATTGAATCCGTTGAACAGAGCCGCAAGAATAAACAATACGAAATATCCTGTTATATGCTGATCAGTGATAATTGCAGTCGATGCAAAGCCTGTTGATGCATTTGATCCGAAGATCGCTGCGATCTGAGGGAGCATGAAGTAGCAGGCACTGAGTCCGACAAGCCAGAAAGCCATAATGCCGATCTGAGAAGCCATCTTCTTGCTGATGATGCTTTCGTCGCGGCGGCGCGGCTTTTCGTGCATATATTTCGGAAGCGCGGGTTCATTACCGAGCATGATAGCGCCAAGGCTGTCCATTACAAGGTTTACAAAGAGAAGGTGCGTTACCTTCAGAGGCTCTTCAACGCCGAAGAACGGTGCAAGCGCGCTGACTACAACAGCTGCTACGTTGATAACGAGCTGGAAGGTACAGAATTTAAGGATATTGTGGTAAATGGTACGTCCGTAAAGGATCGCGTCCTTGATGGAGCGGAAGTTGTCGTCGAGAATAACGATCTTTCCTGCTTCCTTAGCTGCCTCAGAGCCGCTGCCCATTGCAAAGCCGACATCTGCCTTTTTCAGTGCAGGTGAGTCGTTTACACCGTCGCCTGTCATACCGACAACGAGGTTAAGCTCCTGACAAATACGAACCATTCTGGATTTATCTGTAGGTAATGCTCTTGCTATAACGCGGATATCACGGACGATCTTCTTGATCTCGTCGTCAGACATCTGATTAAGCTCTGCTGAGGTAAGGACTCTGTCCTTTTCACTTCTGATAAGGCCTGCATCCTTTGCAATGGCAACAGCTGTTTCTTTTCTGTCGCCTGTGATCATTACGACCTGAATGCCTGCGTCCTGTACTTCCTTGATAGCAACCTTTGCTTCGGGACGTACATCGTCGCGGATACCAACAAGACCGATGATAACAAGATCATCATTGATCTCGTTTTCCTTCATCGGCTTTTCACTGTAGCCGAAGGAAAGCACACGCATTGCCTTGCCTGAAAGCTCGTCGATCTTTGCGTCAAGCTTTTTCTGGTCGATCTCCCTGATAGTGCCGTCAGCGTCAAGATATTTCTTAGCCTTGGCAAGAAGTCTTTCGGGAGCGCCCTTATAGAAGGTTTTCTTCTGATTCCAGATATAAGCCTGGCTGAATTTATTGGTGGAATTAAAGCCCTGATTTTCAGTAACTTTATTTTCCTTATCTGCTTCAAGTCTGAGGAAGGTTTCCTCACCGATAAATTTCATAAGCGCACGGTCGGTGATATTACCGCCGATGATCTCGTGCTTGCTGTCATACATTGACTGTGTATTCTTGCCGATAGCAAATTCAAGATTCTGACAGACTGTTTTATGATTCTTTATCTCGTCCATCGGGATCGTCTTTCCGTCGGCGGTAAAGAACTCAACGACCTCAAGAACGCCCTTTGTGATAGTACCGGTCTTATCGCTGAAAAGGATATTTACAGATCCGGCTGTTTCGATACCTACTGCCTTTCTTACAAGGACATTATGGTCGAGCATCTTGCTGGTGTTCTGCATAAGAACGAGTGAGATCATGAGCGGCAGACCCTCGGGAACTGCACATACGATAATAACAACAGCAAGAGATACTGCTTCAATGAATTTCGGAAGCATATAAGTTACGAAATCCTGAGCGAAGAAAACACTCGGACCTGAACCGAGAGCATTGCCATCAACTACAACGGGAGCTATGAAAATAAAGTAAGCAACATAAAGCAGTGTGATAGCTGTCGCGCCGATATAACCGAATGTCGATATCTGTTTTGCAAGCTTTGCAAGCTTGACCTTGAGCGGTGAATCAGGCTCTTCGCCCTGCATTTCCTCAGCCATACGGCCCATCATGGTCTTCAGACCGACTTTTCTGACGTCAAGAACACCCTCGCCGTCAAATATTACGGCGCCGCGGAACAGAGAATGTTCATCAACGAAGGTATCGCCTGTGATCTCTTCAGCAAGCTGAGTATCCTCGGTCGTTTCAGTTTTCTTACATTCCTCTGCCTCACCGTTGAGGGCTGAGTTATCCACACGCATATTTCCGGAGATAAGTATACCGTCAGCCGGTATCTTGTCGCCTGCCTGCAAGAGGATCTTATCGCCTACAACTACATCATCTACCTCGATAACGATAAGCTCGTCATTACGGTAGACCTTACATTTGTCCTTCTCGGTACTGTCCTTGAGTTCACGATATTTTGTATCGGAAGCAACGCCTGTCTTTGCCGAAACGATAGCAACGACAAGTATAGCAATAATGGTACCGAGCGGCTCATAGATCGCAACGCCGGTTTTCATTACACCGGTTGCGTCAAGAATGAACATCGTGATCATTATTGCCGCGATGACAAGAAGTATCTTGATCATCGGGTCGCTGAAAGTTTCAAGAAACTCAGCCCAGAAGGTAGTCGGTTCGGAATCGGGTATGGCATTGGAGCCATATTTTTCTCTGGATTCCTGTACCTGACTGTCGGTTAGTCCTTTGTACTTCATCAGATATTTCTTCCTTTCGTTTTTCTGCTTGCATATAAAAAATATGCATTACTATTATACAATACAGATCTCTTGCAGTCAATCAATTGATTTAATTAATTGTATAGCTTTATTGCCGCCTTACGGCGGCAATAAGCTTTGAATAATCTTACGCGATTTTTTCTTCACGCTCGGACAGAGATACGGAAACAAACGTCCTTATGCAAATCTCTTTGCAAGCTCCTGAACGCTGTTATCCATTGTTCCCTGACCAATTGCTGTAAATTTCCATTCATTATTATGGCGGTATATCTCACCGAATACCAGCGCAGTGCTGCCCGAATAGTCATCCGTCAGATTATAACGAAGTAATTCACGGTTAGACTGTCCGTCAACGATCCTGATAAAGGCATTCTGTATCATACCGAAATGCTGCTGACGAAGTCTTGCCTGAAAGATATTTACAACTATTACTATCTTATTGTATTCGGCAGGCATCGAAGCAAGATCAACATAGATCTGCTCATCATCTCCGTCGCCGGCGCCTGTGAGGTTATCTCCCATATGAGCAACACATCCTGAGCTATGTTTCAGGTTGCCGAAATAGATAACGTCTTCCTTATTCTGGATACGGTTGTCTATAAGCATGAACGCTGATGCGTCACAGTCGATATCCTCCGGTGCAGGTCCGAAAAGCTTCTTTTTTCTCGGAGCCTCGTCCCATCCCAGACCGACCATTACACTTTTAAGACCGCCGCCGCTTTCCTTGGAAAGACTTACCTTCTGACCCTTTTGCAGACTGATTGCCATTTATTGCAGCTCCTTTCTTATTTTCGTCCCGGTACCCATCTCAGACCCCAGTGGAATGCTGCGTCGAGATCTGCATGACCTGAATAAAACTGTACGATCTTCTCTACGCTGAAAGTCGTATCATCAACATTTTCAAAAAGCACCAGACCGCACATTTTTTTATTTGAATTAAAGCTGTCCATCTGCACGATAATATCCTCTGCACCCGGATATCTTATCGTTACTGTGGCATTAGCCTGCTGCCAGTTTGCTACGCCTTCATAAATAAAGGTATATACAAGAACTCTCTTTATCTCCGAAATACGGTTTCCGTCGATCCTGAGATTTTCTCCGGATGCATTCATACCGGTACGGTCATCGCCGTCCAATGAAATATAGGGCGCTCTTGTCAGTGAACCGAAAGCGTTGCCGAGTGCCTGAACAGTACCCTTCTTACCGTTTTTCAGTTCATAAAGACAGCCAAGGTCAAGATCTATCCCCTCGCTGCCTCCGAAAAGGCTTGCGAAAAAGCCCTGCTTCTGCGGACGGGAATTCCAGTTGAGGTTGACGTGTATTTCGCCAAGACCCGAAGAACCGCCCTTGCGCAGGTTGACCTTGTGTCCCTTTTCCAGATTAATTGCCATATTATGCTCCTTATTCTGCTCTGATACCGTAATTAGCGCAAAGCGCACCAAGACCGCCCTGGAAACCGCTGCCTATAGCATTGAATTTCCATTCGCTGCCGTTTTTATAAAGCTCGCCTACAACTACAGCAGTTTCAATTGAGAAATCCTCACCGAGATCATAGCGGATAAGCTCCTGACCGGTAGAAACATCAACTATTCTGATGAATGCATTGCTTACCTGACCGAAGTTCTGTCTTCTTGTATCTGCATCATATATTGTTACAGTGAAAGCAATACGCTCGATATTCTGCGGAACGAGAGAAAGATCTATCTGTATCTGCTCGTCGTCGCCCTCGCCGTCACCGGTGAGATTATCGCCCATATGCTTTACTGCGCCTGAGCTGTGTTCAAGATTGCCGTAGAAAATAAATTCCTTGTCAGACGGGCAAACACCCTCGATACCGAGCATGAAAGCAGCAGCGTCAAGATCGAAATCTCCGCCTGTGTCATAGCGGTTGATATCCCATCCAAGACCTACCATGATATTTTTAAGACCCGGATTATCCTTTGTAAGACTGATTTTCTGACCCTTTGAAAGACAAACTGACATTTTTGTTTCCTCCTTTATAATCAAGCTTCTGCGGAATACTTTATCCGTAAAGCTTCAGTTTATTGATTATCCGAAATGCTTATTATGCAACTTCTATACCGTAGCTGCCGCACAGAGCAGCAAGTCCGCCCTGATAGCCGCTGCCTATAGCGTTGAATTTCCATTCACCGTTATGCTTGTAGATCTCACCGACAACTACAGCCGTTTCGATTGAGAAATCCTCCGCAAGATCATAACGTATGATCTCCATACCCGTTGTAAGGTCAACTATACGAATATAGGCATTGCTTACCTGACCAAAATTCTGACGGCGCTTATCCGCATCATATATCGTTACGGTAAATGCTACTCTTTCGATATTACTCGGGATAAGTGAAAGATCGACCTGGATCTCCTCGTCATCGCCTTCTCCTTCACCTGTAAGGTTATCACCCATATGCTTTACAGATCCTGAGCTGTGCTCAAGGTTTCCGTAGAAAATAAATTCCTTTTCTGTCGGGCAGCGGCCGTTAGCGCCGAGCATGAATGCGGACGCATCGAGGTCGAAATCATAGCCTGTATCAAATTGGTTTACATCCCAGCCAAGACCTATCATGATATTGCGCAGGCTCGGATTGCCTTTTGTAAGATCAACCTTCTGACCTTTCTGTAAGCTGATTGCCATAATATATTCCTCCAGTTAATAAGTGTTTTATGCCTTGTACTTATCAGCGCTTTGACTTAGGCATATTATATGTTCTGTTGAATTCCTGTTTGATATCCTCGAGTTTAGCCTGATCGCTGATACGCTGGTTGTGAGCCTCTTCCTGGATCTTCTTTGTTTCCTCGATACCGTTCATGATAGTTCTCCATGTGGATTCGAGTGTTTCTATCTTGATCGAGCTTCCCGATGCAAGTCTTGCAGTCATCTTAGCCTGCTCTACGCTGTTCTGGGCATTCTTTACGAGCATCTCGTTGGTCTTTTCGTCGAGAGCAGCCATAGCCTCAGCCTGAACACGCTGTCTTTTGAGCATGATAGCCTGTGCGAGAGCCTGCTTGAATACAGGAAGAGTAACGATGAATGCAGAATTGATCTTTCTTACGAGGTTGAGGTTGCTGAATTCCATCGTCTTTATCATCGGGATAGACTGCATAGCAACATTTTCCGCTGTACGCAGATCCTGAGTTCTCTGCTCAAGCATCATAAGAGCCTGCTGGCAGGACTGGATCTCGAACTGAATGGAATTGTCGCCTGTTTCCTCAAGATCCTTCTGACGCTGCTCGATATATGCTTCGATCTCTTTGCAGCCCTGTTCACCAGCAAGTATGTATTTTACCAGCTTGTGATAATACTCTACGTTAGCGTCAAACATCTGATCGAGGTTTCTGTTGGAATGTTTGATCTCGTCCTCATATTTTTTCAGCTCAACATAGATCTTGTCTACCTCGTCGCCCATTGTATGATATTTTGCGAGGATCTTGTCAAGCTGTTTCTTTGCATTGGTAAACATCTTCTTGAAGAAGTTCGGTTCTTCCTTGATCTCGTTGATATCGAACTGCTCCATGATCTTTGCGAGCTGCTTGAGCATTACGCTGGATTCCTCTATCTGCTTGAGGCTCATGCTGTTGAGCACTATATCGGACGCCTTGGAGATCTCATCGGCAGCTTCTGCGCCAAAGGTAACGATCGTTTCCATATTGTCGATCTGGATACGGCTGCAAAGATCGTCTACTTCCTTGCTGTTTACCAGTTCGGCGTCCATTTTCTTTCTTTCAGCAACGATATCATAGGTTTCAACTACCGGATTATCGGGAGTACCTACTACTACCTGATCTGTGGTTTGTTCCTTCTCTGCAAGCTGTGTCTGCTGAGCTTCTTTTGCCTGTGTGTTTACTTTTGTGAAATCAAGTCCCATAATTATTATCCTCTCTTAAAAAATTTGTCACGCCACGATTTTTTCGTGACGGGTTTGTCACTGACCCTGCTGAAATTCGGTACCCGAAGATCGTACAAATATTCGCCTATCTGATGTTCCACGAATATCTCCTTACCCGGATTAAAGAACTGCTCGACCGTGCGGTAACCCGTAGGCACAAACACCGCAACGTCAAACCCGATCAGACTGAGGAATGTTATGAATATCGTATCCTCAACCGACATACTGTGCTCGTCAAGAGACAGGCAGATGACCTTGGGATTGACCTTGGTAAAGTCAAATTTCTGTATCAGCCGGATTATGGTTTTATCTAAATTGAGAACGGTAGCAACTATCGTATATTCCATACCGTTTTCAAAGGTACCCCTGATAAAGCGTTCATTTATCATTGTCTGGAGCTTATCCAGGATATGATCCTGTATTTCCTCCCTGAGAACGCCGTAGCGGTAAAGCTTATGTCTTTTTATTATTTCCTTCTGCAGTCTTCCGTTGCGGAAAAACTCTCCCGTTGCCTGTTTGATCGGATTCGGAGCTCCCGGTTCGATTATCGGGAGATGATCAAAGACCACAGTATCCGAAGTAAATAATCTCTTTATGCTTATCCAGTAATTCTCGGTATCGCTATCCTTGACGCCGCTGATCTTAGAGCAGATCACCGGAATGGTAACAACATCATTTACAACATCAAAATTCGGACGGTATTTCGGTTCCTCACGCCAGAGTATGTCTATCTCCTCATACATTGTACTGAGTACAAGAGCGTCCGCCCTGCCGTACTGCTGATTGCGGTACATTCCGGAATCCTGATACATTACCTTGTCCAGTTCCTTTTCAGCATGATATGCGACAGTACCTACCCTGAGAGCTGCTGCATCCTGCGGATACCGCGCTACTGTCATGCTGTCGTTATAGGTAAGCTCATAAAGCAGCTTATCCTCAAGAACACATTTTTTATTTTTATCCGGAACCAGTATCAATACGTCAACAGGCAGCTTTGAAAGCATTTTCAAAAAAGCCGCTTCATTGTCATTCCGGCAGCCGCCCATATATATAAAGCAAGCCACATCAGGCATCTTCCAGTTCTTGAAAAGTGCCGTCATATATCGTTTAAGCCAGCATATAAGGTAAACTGCCTTATTTGTCAGGCGGTTCATGCTGTTTTCCTTTTCCTTGGACAGATCCACCATCACATCAGTAAACGCCTTTGACATCAGCTTTTGCAGCTCGGGATCCTGCGGATAACTGATATTGGTATCCATATCGCGGACAAGCTGTTCGAGTTTTGCATAATTCCCCTTGCGGATCTTTCCTATTTCCTCGAACGACGGCTGAGGTATCTGCTCATCTACTATGACAAGCCTGCGGCCGCCGCCTCGTATCTCCTGCTGCATACGGAAAAGATCGTTAAGATAAGTTATCTTATCTTCAACACCGTTAAGACGGATAAAGCAGTTATAGAACAGTTTCGGGTCATCTCCGCGTGAGGTCACGGGTGTGCGTATATCATCAAGACCCTTGCCCTTTATCCATGCATTCGTACAGTTTATTATTGACGGCGCAGGACCGTACATTCTCGCCTGATTTTCCTTTTCGGCAAGCATATCCCTGAGTTTTTTCAGGCTGAAATCCTTTGGGAAAACCGCCATTCCGGGAAGCTTCAGCTCCTCTGAAAACTCCGACTGTGGATCAAGTGTGAGATATGTCACATCGCCCTCATACTGAAGCAGAACGACATCGCAGCCGGAGCCGGCAAGTATTCGTATCATCAGAAGCTCATAATTGCTGACGCTGCCTTCGTAAAGAAGCTTAGGGACCTCATCATTGCCAAGACGGACTATTATCCTCTCGAATTTATAATACAGCCAGCACATAAATTTAATGTAGGCATTTTTCAGCATATTATCGTTTTTGCCCTTGCTTTTAAGATCGCTCAGGGTATCGAAAATTGCTGTTGAAACCGCGTCATTCTGATATGCGCTCATTCTCGGCAGCCATTTTTTCAGGCTTTTTGAAATAAAGCCCTTATCCAGACTGAACTGCGGCCCCATCATTTCGTTATAATAGGAAAGGTTCTTATTATCAGGATTGGGCAGTTTTCCCTCTATGACCGTGCCTGATCTGACAGCGGCATTGTAGTATTGTCCTATAAAATCAATTATTTCATCATTACAGCCGTTTATGCGGTAGAAATATATTCCTTTACGTTCACGGCTTTTCAGCGGCAGAAAATAGTCGCCGGGTTTTTGCAGTTCAATGCTATTAAACACTGCATTCTCTCCCTCAGTATTTATTCATTTTGTTCTTATTCATAATATAACCGAAGCCCGATCCGCTCAGACCACCGATGATATGGGTAAGCTGAGAAACATTGTCGTGGCTTGCAATACCCTGATATATCTGTCCGCCGATATAGAACAGAGCGACAAGTATAAGTGTAACCGGGATCTCTCCGTCCTTGAAATTGACGAATGCGGACATGAGTATGAGCATGAACACTATCCCGCTCGCACCGAGAAGGGCGCTGCCCGGGAAGAAGATGAACTGCACAAGACCGGTAATAAGCGCGGTAACGAGTATCACGAAAAGCATATTCATGCTGCCGTATTTTTCTTCCATTATCGGTCCGACGACCAGAAGCAGCATCATATTGCCGAGGAAATGATCCCAGTTCGCATGACCGAGAACGTGACCGAAAAATCTTATATATGTAAAAGGATCCCAAAGAGGAGCGCGGTACACACAAAAGAAAGTACGGTTTATCCAATCTCCCGGAAAAATGCTGTTCAGAATATATGCGCCGAGGCACAGAAAAAAGAAGCCTAATATCACCGGCGCATTAAATGATATTTTTATTTTACCTCCGATTTTCATTGTTATCACCCTTTACAAATTAAAAAAAATGATATTTATGCGTTTTTTTGTATTTTGACATAATTATGCCGACAGGCAGTCCTAAACAACTATATTGTACTACTTATACCTGTATTTGTCAATATTTTTGTTCACAATGACAGCAACAGCGATTATTGATTATACAAAAGTTATGATTGAATTAATTGCAAATATATGATAGAATGATAAACGGCGGTTTGCCAGAATGATATATTATGTGAGGAATGAAAAATGAAAGATTCCCCTGTTTGTTACAGCGTCGGTGCTCTGCTTTATTCTCCGGCAAATAATCAGAAAATAGCAGATGACATTGTCTGCGGCCGTTTCGGAGACAAATATTCCGTGGCTCTATGTCTTGAGGATACTATCAGGGACAATTGTGTTCCTCAAGCCGAAAGGATCCTCGTCAATTCTTTGAAAAAAATCCATGAATCAAAAAAATCGAAGGAATTCTATCTTCCGAAAATATTTGTCCGTGTTCGCTACAGCAAACAAATACAGACGATCTATCATGATCTTGATGATGCTGCAGGTATTATCAAGGGGTTCATCATTCCTAAAATATCACTGTCAAACATTGATGCGTACCTCAATTCTTTTCTGTCCGTCAGCAGACAGACCGACAACGAGCTTTATATGATGCCTATACTCGAATGTGAGGATATTATTGATCCGTCCGAACGCATCAGCGTATTATCCGGAATAAGGGACAAGCTTTGTACTGCAGAGCAAAATATACTCAATATCCGCGTCGGCGGAAATGACCTGTGCAACGCTTTCGGGCTCAGACGGCATCAGGACGAAACAATTTATGATATCCGCCCGATAGCTGATATCCTGACAGATATTATAGCCGTTTTCGGCAGGGATTATGTCATTTCCGGTCCTGCATGGGAATACTACAGCGGCGAGGGCTGGGACACCGGAATGAAAAAAGAGATCGCAATGGATATTCGCGCTGGTTTCATCGGAAAAACCGTGATACACCCCAATCAGATAAAAATTGTAAACGAGGCGCTTATGATATCGGAAAGTGACTATAACGACGCCAAAGCCATTGTCGGGTGGGACAGTGACAACCTTGTTGCCGGCAGCGCAGACTGCAGCCGGATGAACGAATACAAGACGCACTACCGCTGGGCGAGAAAAGTAATGCATCTGGCGGAATACTACGGCATCAGGAAAGACTGATCATTCCGCAAAAAAGGACATATACTCCATACGGAGCAATGTCCTTTTTCCTCAGCTGTAAAAAAGCAATTTCTTATTTCAGAAGCTCATTTACCTTTGCGTCATATTCTTCCTTGGTTATGATCTGCATATTAAGCTGCATATCATATTTCCTGAGTGTCTCATAGTTCTCATATTTTTTCTGTGCGATAAAAACCTTTTCATTATATTCTTCGACAGAAATAATATCCATTCTGAGAGCATCTTCAAGACGCTTTTTCTCTCTTTCAAATCTTTCAAGAGCTTTAAGTCTTGCTTTTTCCTTTTCGGCGTCGCGGATGGACTGTTCCTTTTCAGCGATCTTCTGCTCGGTTTCCGCTTTAAGTTCCATAAGGGACTCCATCTGATCAAGCAGATCATCAACATTGAATGATCCCTGTGATGCAGGTGCTTTGACATAATCAACATAGCGTTTACCGATCTGGGCATAATAGGTTTCCAGCTCTTTATTTACCTTATCGAGCTGCACCTTGAGCCCGGCATAATCTCTCTGATCAGAATTTGTGAATTTAAGATAATCTCCGACGCTTTTTGCCGAATTCACTACGGTTTCTCCGACGTCCTGTGCAACTTTAGCAGCCTTATCAAACAGATCCATATTAATTACCTCCGTAGATTTATTTTATGTCCGGACCTGTTTTCCGGACATTGAGAACATTATATACCATAATTATTCCAAATCTGTGAACAAATAATTAAATATTTACTGAGTCAACTTATTATTTTTTCTTGTATGTTTAATCTGAATATGCTATAATATAGCATATGAAATTTATTTCTGCCCGTAGCACAGCTGGATAATGCATCAGACTCCGACTCTGAAGATCGAGGGTTCAAATCCCCCCGGGCAGGCCAAAGCGAAAATCCTGACACTGGGGTGGCAGGGTTTTCGCTTTGTATTATTCATTTTTAAGTTTTAAGCATTCATTATTCATTAATCGTGTCAGGATTTAAATGAATACTGAAAACTTAAAAATGAAAAAATAATAATGATTGTGTAACCGCAGCTTTTTACGGTATATATAGTCAGTGATTACCGGTAGTACTGCGAATGAAATATGAAACTTATTTCAGGAGTTCAGATCCAACATGATTTTGATAAAAATATCTTTTTTGTATTATTATTTTTAGTTTTACGCATTCATTATTCATTAATCGTGTCAGGATTTCTAAATGAATACTGAAAACCGTAGCACCGCCTGTGGCGGCTAAATGAATACTGAAAACTTAAGACTGAAAAACTAATAATTGTTGAGTACTCAGGATTTCTTCGCTGAAACATAGAAAAACGACAATTACAATTCAATAAAGAGGATAAATACGAGAGTTCAAGTCCAACAGGGGTTGACAAAAATATCTTTTTTATACTCTGTTGACAAAGCGAAAATCCTGACACTGGGGTGGCAGGGGTTTCGCTTTGTATTATTCATTTTTAAGTTTTAAGCATTCATTATTCATTAATCGTGTCAGGATTTCTAAATGAATATTGAAAAACCGTGAAAAACTAAAAATTAATAATTAATAATGATTGTATTCCAGATAGTTTTATGATATAATCAAGTTAATGATGACCCATCATTACTATATAAAAATAATTAAGCTTATTTAAGGTGTTCAGAGCGAACATTCATAACTCTGACTTTACAAAAACTAAACATAATATAAAAGCGCTGTCTGTCTTTTCTAAAAGATGCAAGACACCGTTTTAATGCAATATAAGGGCCATTAGCTCAGCTGGGAGAGTGCCGCGTTCGCAATGCGGAGGTCAGGGGTTCGATCCCCCTATGGTCCACCAAAGCGAAAATCCTGACACTGGGGTGGCAGGGTTTTCGCTTTGTATTATTCATTTTTAAGTTTTAAGCATTCATTATTCATTAATCGTGTCAGGATT
>CACYWT010000041.1 GCA_902778175.1 uncultured Ruminococcus sp.
GGAGGAACTAAACAAGGGGACGCCCTCAGCTCTGCATAAGTTCCGCCAACCGATCGCTATGCTCTCGGGGCGTCACTTGTTTCCCAGGGCGTCCCCTCTCCAAAAACAGTCCACCGGACTGTTTTTGGATTCACCCCTTGCGGAGGGATTCTCATGCAAGAGTGTTTCGCGCTCTGCGGAGCGCGACGAGGGCGCTGCCCTCGACCTGCAAGCCTTTAAAAAGGCTTGACCTAAACTTTCCGTTCTGTTTCCCACGAGTTTCTTCACGCCGAATCTCTTTTATATCCTGAAATATTGAAGTCGCCGTAAAAAAGTGCTATACTCAGTATGTTGACAAAAGAAATAAGGAAAGAGGTTGAGCAATGCTCCAGATAAAAAATATCAAAAAGGAATATGTCACGGGCGATCTCCGACAGAAAGCCCTCGATGACGTCAGCGTTAATTTCCGCGATAACGAATTTGTCGCGATCCTCGGACCCAGCGGTTCGGGAAAAACTACCCTGCTTAATATAATCGGCGGCCTCGACCGATATGACAGCGGTGACCTCGTTATTAACGGTATCTCTACTAAAAAATATAAGGATAGAAACTGGGACTCCTACCGTAACCATACTATCGGCTTCGTCTTCCAGAGCTATAACCTTATCCCCCATCAGAATGTTCTCTCTAATGTCGAACTCGCTCTGACTATCTCCGGCGTTTCAAAATCTGAAAGACGTAAACGCGCTAAGGACGCCCTCGTCCGCGTCGGTCTTGAGGAACATATGCATAAACGCCCTAATCAGCTTTCGGGCGGTCAGATGCAGAGAGTCGCTATCGCCCGCGCCCTCGTTAATAATCCCGATATCCTGCTTGCCGACGAACCTACCGGCGCCCTCGACAGCGAAACAAGTATTCAGGTCATGGATATGCTCAAGGAGGTCGCTAAGGACAGACTTGTAATTATGGTTACCCATAACCCCGAACTTGCACAGCAGTATTCTACCCGTATCGTTAAACTCCGCGACGGTAAAATAACCGATGACAGCAATCCCCTCGAAATAAAAGAGGAACAGCCTGAACCTGAAAATAAAAAAATGGGCAGGACTTCTATGTCCTTCCTTACCTCCCTCGCGCTGAGCTTCAATAACCTGCGTACAAAAAAGGGCAGAACTATTCTTACCTCCTTCGCAGGCTCTATCGGTATTATCGGCATCGCTCTGATACTTTCTCTGTCAAACGGAGTCAATACCTATATTATGGATATTCAGCGCAATGCAATGTCCTCCTACCCGATAACTATCGACGAACAAAGTATAGATCTCAGCTCCCTTATGGAGCTTAACGGCAATGCCGACGATAAAAATATCTCCCACGGAAATGACGCGGTCTATTCAGATAACAGCCGTATGGAAAGCTTTTCTAATTTCACCAGCAGTATTACAAAAAATAACCTGACTAAATTCAAGAAGTATCTCGACGATCCGAAAAGCGAGATCCATAAGTATATCGGAGAAAACGGAATAGTCTACAGCTATACGACAAAATTCAGCGCGTTCAGCTTTGACGGCAGCGGCGAGCTTGTCAATCTTGACGGCTCGACCCTCAACAGCGAAATGGCGTCAGGCTTCGGCATAAATACCGAGGATACCGGCGACAGCAACAGCAGTATGGGCGTTATGTCCGCAATGTCGGAGAAAATGAATAATAACAATATGTCGCGTATTCTCCCCGGCAGCAAAGGCGAAACAGTCGGCAAGGCTATAAAGGATAATTACGACCTTGTATACGGAGAATATCCGGATTCATATGACGAGCTTATACTTGTCCTCGATAAGAATAATGAGATCCCCCTTGCGACGCTTTATGAAATGGGACTTCTCCCGGCAAAGGATTACAAGGATCTTATGCACAGGATCGCGCAGGGCGAAAAGATCAGCTTCGACGAAAAGAAATGGAGCTACAAGGATATCTGCAAGACTCCGATATATGTCGTTCCGGCGAGCGATTACTATACAAAGAATCAGAACGGAACATATACAAAGGCAAAGGGCGCGGACGAACTGAAACCCATTGCGCAGAGGGGGCTGGAAATGAAGATAACCGGCGTTATCCGTCCTAAGGAGGACAGCGATAACCGCATTATCAATACGGCGATCGGCTATACACAGAAGCTTACGGATTATCTCATCTCCTATGCGGACAACAGTGAGATCGTGAAGGCTCAGAAGGAAAATCCCGGCGTCAATGTCATAACCGGAATGAGCTTTGCGCCCGACAGCGATAAACAGAAAATAGCTGATGTAAAGACATATTTTGCAAATATGGGGATCTCGGATAAAGCAAAGCTGATAAAATCCTTTATAGGAAGTATGCCCTCACAGAACGAACAGGTCAGAAAACAGATGGAGAATATGACCGAAACTCAGCTTGCGATGCAGCTTGACCAATTCATCGCGTCGGCTGATGATGAGATGCTTCTGCGGACTTATGATATGTATATCTCCCCCGGCACCTATGACGACAATATGAAGAATTTCGGCGTTGTAAGCCTTGACGCTCCCTCGACAATAGAACTGTACGCCGATACCTTTGAATCGAAGGACAGGATCTCCGAATGTATCGAGAAATACAACAATACCGCAGACGACGCCGACAAGATCGTTTATACGGATTATGTCGGACTGCTGATGTCCTCGATCACAACGATAATCAATGTCATCTCTTATGTTCTTATCGCCTTTGTTGCGGTATCGCTGATAGTATCCTCTATCATGATAGGAATTATCACCTATATTTCGGTTATCGAAAGGACCAAAGAGATCGGCATACTCAGGGCAATAGGCGCGTCAAAGAAAAATATTTCGCGTGTGTTCAATGCTGAAACTTTCATTATCGGACTATTCTCCGGACTGATCGGCATAGGGCTTACTCTGCTTATGCTTATCCCCGGCAATATGCTGATCCATGTGATCGCGGAGTCAAATAATGTAAACGCATCTCTGCCGGTGCTCGACGGTGCAGTGCTCATATGCCTGAGCGTACTGCTGACGCTGATCGGCGGACTGATACCGGCGAAAAAGGCGGCAAAGCAGGATCCCGTAAAGGCTCTGCGCACAGAATAAGCCTCCGGCTGATACAAAACAGATACCTCTCCCCGTCAGAACTCTGCTTTGACGGGGAGAATTTTCTTAATCACTTGTTTTTCGGGATATTATGCATTATAATATAATGGTATGATTCCGGATACGGAAATTGATCATAAGATCTGACGGAGCATGACTTTCCTGAAATACAGCGTTTTCCGGAAAGCCGCCCGCGGGAGAAACCCTTTCCCCCGCAGGACTTGCCGCAGATCTCGGAAAGGACAGGAAAAATGGACTGGACGGAAATTATTATTACCGTACCTGCCGCAGATACCGAAACGGCAGGAAATATAGCTCAGATGACCGTTCCCTACGGTATCTGGACGGAGGATTATTCCTCACTGGAGCAGGAGGTGCTTGAGATCGCAAAGATCGACCTGATCGACGAGGATCTTCTTGCGCAGGACCGTACTCACGGGAAGATACATATTTTTATAAGCCCGGAGGATAACCCGGCTGAGGCTGTGTCGTTCATTCGTGAAAGACTGAACGCCCTCGGTATAGAAAATGAGATCAGCTCCGCATCATGCGATGTCGAAAGCTGTCTTGAAAGCTGGAAGAAATATTTTAATCCGCTTCCCGTCGGGGAAAAGCTGCTTATCCGCCCCGTATGGCGCGATGATTACGACCCGTCGGGCAGAACGGTGCTTAACCTCGATCCCGGTCTTGCTTTCGGTACGGGCGCGCACGAAACAACAAGGCTCTGTCTTGAAGCTCTTGAAAAATACGTTTTCCCCGGCTGTACCATGCTTGACGTAGGCTGCGGCAGCGGTATACTTTCGGTCGCGGCTCTGCTGCTCGGAGCAAAAAGCGCCCTCGGTATAGATATCGACGAAATGGCGGTCAAGGCGTCACGCGATAACGCAAGGCTGAATAATGTGGAAAACGGCTATACCGCCGTCCGCGGCGATCTTGCGGATAAGGCTGAGGGCTGCTATGATATCATTACGGCAAATATCGTTGCCGATGCGATCATCGCTCTTTCGCCGGATATCACAGCGCATATGAATGAAAACAGCATATATATAATGAGCGGCATAATCGACAGCAGACTTGACGACGTAATATCCGCTATGCCCGAGGATCTCGTGATAACCGGACAGTATGAGGAAAAAGGCTGGCTTTGTCTTGTCGCAAAAAAGAAATAACAGGGGGACTGTATCATGAATAAGAAGAAGGATATTTCAGGGCTGATCTTTTCGGCATTCCTTATCATCGCCTATGTGGTATGCTCATACTTTTTTATGGGAATAATAAAGGATTCCACTAAGATGGACGATACGCTGAAGGGTATTCTCACCGCTGCGGTATTCGCCATATTCGGTCTTATACTTTTCTATGCTACCCGTGTCGGGGACGGAAAACAGGTAAAGCGTTTTTCTCTTGCGACGCTTATAATCCTCGATCTGCCTGCGCTGTATATAATCCTTGCAAGCGCGGCTCCGGGTCTTCCCTTTCCTCTGACGCTTGAGGGACATAATGAGCTTGTGCTGCTGGCAGCTATCGCTCTCGGCTACGGCATACCCTATACCTTCCTCAGCGGCTATGAGCAGGATATACCGTCACAGAAAGCTCCCGAAGCTCCCGAAAGCTATGAGCCGGACGAGCTTGATGATGTTCAGGAGGACGACAAGTCCGTCGAAACCGACACAGAGGAAATAACCGAAACCGATACAGAAGAAATTTCCGAAACCGGTGCAGAGGAAATTACCGAAACCGATACAGAGGAAAAAACCGAAACAGATGAATGAAAATTCATTTGCCGGATAATATAAAGATAAAAGGAGAAATATATCATGTCAGAAGAATGTACACACAATTGTGAAACCTGCGGCGCTGCCTGTTCCTCAAGAGAAGGCGGAGCGCCTGAGGATATGCATGACAAGCTCAACGATGCAAGCTCTGTCCGTCACGTTATCGGCGTTGTAAGCGGAAAGGGCGGAGTCGGAAAATCTCTGGTGACCTCGCTGATGGCTGTAATGTTCAGCCGCAGAGGATACCGCACTGCGATCCTTGACGCGGATATCACCGGTCCTTCGATACCGAAGGCATTCGGTCTTAACGAGCGCGCCTACGGCAGCGACAACGGTATAATTCCGGTAAAGACTCACGGCGGAATAGACGTAATGTCGCTCAATCTTCTGCTGGAGCATGACACTGATCCGGTAGTATGGCGCGGTCCGATCCTTGCCGGAACGGTAAAGCAGTTCTGGACAGATGTTTTCTGGGACAATATTGATTATATGTTCGTCGATATGCCTCCGGGAACAGGCGATGTTCCGCTGACGGTATTCCAGTCGCTTCCGCTTGACGGTATCATCATAGTGACTTCTCCGCAGGAGCTTGTTTCAATGATAGTCGAAAAGGCTGTGAAAATGGCTAAGATGATGGATATACCGATACTCGGCGCAGTCGAGAATATGAGCTGTTTTGTCTGTCCCGACTGCGGAAAGAAGCATTATCCCTTCGGTGAAAGCAGGCTCGAAAAAGCCGCTCAGCAGTACGGTATTGACATTCTCGCCCGTCTGCCGATAGACCCTGCCGCGGCAAAGGCTTGCGACGAGGGAAAGATCGAAACGATCATCAGCGAGGAAGCGGCAGAGGCTGCAAAAAAGATAGAAGAAAAGCTCGTATAAATACGGCAAAAAAATTGCTCCGCTTACGTTTTTGTGTAAGCGGAGTTTTTCATATCAGAATTTTCTGTATTTTTTTACGGGTCTGCGGCTTTTCTTGCGCTTGTTGTATACCGCGGCAACTATGAAATAGATCACCGCCAGAATGAATATCACGATAACCGTAATGATGAACCATTTTGACGATGCGATCCTTTTAAGTCCGTCAACGGCGCTGAGCAGCTCGCTGCGGTCAACCGATTCGCTCGCCAGAAGCTCTATCTTCGCAAGCTCCTGATTCGCATAGCTCAGAGTTACCCAGCCGACATGATCCCCCTCCCTGACAGGCGCGTCAATGTGATCCGGAACGGTATATACCCTGTCTATGCTCTCTATGGAAACATCATCGGGCATGATCGTGGAATAGCCCTCCGCAGGAGAAAGCTGTATCGTGTCCTTGTTCCATGCATAGTCTATCCTTATCTCCTTGATAAGATCGTTCCTGTCGAGTATGCTCTTGATCGAGAGATTTTCAAATGCCCAGCGGTACAGATTCGCAGAATCTATCATTGCCCCGTTGTCATAGGGTTCGCCGTTTTCGTCCTCATAGGGCGCGCCGTAGGCTATGCAGAGATATGTATATCCGTTCTTCACCGCAGTGGATACAAGGCAGTAGCCGGAATCATTTCCCGTGGATCCGGTTTTGATACCCTGCGCGTAGGGATAATAATATTCTCCGCCGCGGTTCTCGTCTATCATATAGTTTGTCGTGACGAGGTATCTGTCGCCGCCCAGACAGTCCGAGGTGACCGTATTCGATATCTCTGTGAACATCGGGAGAGTCAGAGCATATTTTGTTATCACTGCCATATCCGCGACTGTTGTATAATGGTTCGGGTCGTTAAGACCGTGAGGATTTTCAAAATGCGTATTGATGCAGCCAAGATCTCTCGCTTTGTTATTCATCATATCAACGAATTTGCTGATATCTCCGCCGCCGACATAATCCGCAAGGATCAGCGCCGCGTCATTTCCCGACGGGATCATAAGGCAGTTCAGAAGCTGATATATGCTCAGCTTTTCGTCGGCTTCAAGCCCTGCAACGGAGCTGCCCGTTCCGTCGAGCAGATGCAGCACCTCGCTTTTTACCGTTACGAAGGTATTTTTGAAATCGCTGACGTGTTCCGCGGTTATTATGTAGGTCATTATCTTTGTGGTAGACGCAGGAAACCTTCTTTCATAGGGCGCCTTGGTAAAAACAACGCTGCCGGTATCGAGGTTTTCAAGGTATACGGATTTGCTGGTAAGCTTTATGTCAACATTGAATTCTGCGGCGTTTGCGCTCTGCGGAGGAAAGATCATCAATGATGACAAAAAAACAATAAACGCCATAAAAAAAGTCATTGTTTTTTTCATAGAAAAAACTCCACTCCTGTGTTATAATGTGATATGGGAAAATGCGCTTGTGTAATATCAGGCGCATTACAATGCAATATCTGCTCCGGGACACTATCCGGATCCGGAGAATATCTACCTTATATTGTACATTATTTACGGGTAAAACACAAACCCCATTTTGTAAAAATTTATAGAATTAATTCCGATAAATTCGGTTATTTTTTAAGGAGCATAATCTATGGTTCTCGTCACGGGAGATATACACGGCGAATATAAAAGATTTGAAAGCAAAAAACTGAAAAAGCTCACGGAAAAGGATTGTCTTATCGTCTGCGGAGATTTCGGCTTTGTCTGGGATAATTCAAAGGCGGAACAGCAGACGCTGAAAAAAATACGCGAAAAGAAATTCAAGACCCTTTTTGTCGAGGGTACGCACGAAAATTACGGACTTCTGTCCTCCTATCCCGTAAGGGAGCTTTACGGCGGCAGAGTGCGCTGTCTTGGAGGAAACCTGTTCCAGCTGCTTCGCGGAGAGATATATACAATTGAGGAAAAAACCTTTTTCACTTTCGGCGGCGGCGACAGCGAGGACAAGGAACTGCGCCGTGAAAACGGAACATGGTGGAAAGAGGAGCTTCCGTCCATTATAGAAATGCAGTATGCTGTTGAGCAGCTTGACAAAAAGGACAGGAAGGTCGATTTCATCATAACCCATGAGCCGTCCCTGACGGATATGGCGCATATGATACGCAAATGCCGGGTCGATCCCCTTTCAACATTTTTCGACGAGCTGTCGCACAATATCACATACAGGAAATGGTATTTCGGCAGCCTCCATATAAACAAAAAGCTGCGTCATGCCCGGGCGCACTGTCTGTTCACGGATATAGTAAGGGCAGTATAACCGACAGCAAGCCTACGGCTTGCCTTTGCTTGTTGAAAGCAAAGCTTTTAACAGAGGAGGTAAACGATCATGTTCAGTTTCAGAAAAATCACAGCAGTAGTGAGTGCCTTCACTATAATGCTTTCGGCGGCGGCAATGGCTTATCCGAGGATCCCGACAAGCCCGGCAAATGCCGCGCAGACGCTTTCGCTGAGCAAATATTCCATGTCCCTCGGGTGCGGCGAGGATTTCAGCATCAGCGCAAATCAGGACGTAACGTGGCGCAGCTCTGACAGCGGGATACTGACCGTTGACAGCAGCGGAACGGTCTGCGGAGTTTCCTGCGGAAAGGCATATGTCACGGCAAGGAGCAGTGAAGGCGAGGAAAAAAGCTGCTGCATAACAGTAAAGCCTGAGCCGGAAACAGTAACAATGACGAGCAAGCGTCTTATGATGGGTGTCGGGGAAAAAGCCTCTCTCAGCTCGGTGATACCGGAGGGAACGGCGGCGGCAGGAAGACTGTTCTACTCCACAGATAAAAATATTATCAGAATGACAAAAACAGAATGGAGTGCGGAATTTCAGGCTGTCAGTCCCGGCGCGGCAAGAGTGGTAGTTCTTCTGTATAACGGGCAGAAAGCAAGCTGTACGATAATTGTCAAGCCTGCCCCGGAAAATGTCAGGATCACCAAGGGCATACTTACTCTCGGCGTCGGGGAGAAATACTCCTTCGGTTCAGCTATAAACAGCGGATCAGCCGCAAAGAAGCGAACCTACCGCACAAGCAACAGTTCTGTTGTAAAAATGACGCGCACTGACTGGCAGGGAGATATTGTCGCGGTAAAGCCGGGGGTTGCGTATGTCACTGTACGCACCTACAACGGCAAGGAGGACGCCTGCAGAGTGACGGTCAAAAAAGCTCCGTCGAAGGTATATCTTACGAGGACGGTTCTCACCCTTAAAGAAGGCGAAAGCTACAAGCTCGGTTCATATACTGACGCAGGGTCGGAGGCTCTGCGCAGGAGTTACCGCACGAGCAACAGTTCGGTACTGAAAATAACATCGGCATCAGACGGAAGTTTCACAGCGTTAAAGCCCGGCAAGGCATATATCACGGTACGCACCTACAACGGCAAAGAATGTTCGTGTCGTGTAACGGTCGAGCCCAAGCAAAAGAAAGAGGTCATCGGCGGAGTTACATATATAAACGGGATTCTTATCGTCAACAAGACCTATTCCATACCGCGGAGCTATGGCAGCGGACTTGACCGGACGACATATTCGGCATACTGTCAGATGGCTGATGCTGCGTCGTCGGAGGGGATATCCATTTACATTGCGTCGGGTTTCCGCAGTTATGACACGCAGGACAGGCTGTACAATTATTATTGCGGAGCATACGGAAAGACTGCGGCGGATCGTTTTTCGGCGCGGCCGGGACATTCCGAGCATCAGACGGGGCTTGCGATGGACATAAACGATCCGTCCGACAGTTTTATCGGGACAGCGGCTCAGAAGTGGCTGGAGAAGAACTGTTACAAATACGGTTTCATAATACGTTATCCCAAGGGCAAGGAGGACATCACGGGTTACAAATATGAAAGCTGGCACGTCAGGTATGTCGGCAAAGCGCTTGCCAAAGAGCTGACGGAAAAGAATCTCACCCTTGAAGAATACTTCAACATAAACTCGAAATACATAGAATAATGCATAACTTAAATAATGCATAACTTAAATAATGCATAATTCATAATGCATAATGCATAATGAAAGAGGCGGCTCAGTGCCGCCTCTTTTTAGCGTTGGGCGGAGTGCCTCCGCTCTCAATTCGCGGCGGTCGCTGCGCCTCCGGCTCCGCTCTGGGCACGTCGGGAAGCTTCGTAACTCGCGCCGGGAAGAAACTCGCCGGGAAACAGAACGGAAAGTTTAGGTCAAGCCTTTTTAAAGGCTTGCAGGTCGAGGGCAGCGCCCTCGTCGCGCTCCGCAGAGCGCGAAACGCTTATGCGTTTCGCCCGCAGCACTTCTTGTACTTCTTTCCGCTGCCGCACGGACAGGGATCGTTCCTGCCGATCTTCTTCACTCCGCGTACAGTCTTGTTTATCGCTCCCGACGTCGAATCCATGTTCGTTGAGGTCGGCTTGGCAAGTTGCTCACGCTCTATGAATTTCCCTGCAGCTTTCTTTATATCTTCCTCGGTGAATTCCTTGTCTTTATCCTGCTCTTCGTTTTCGTTTGCGACTGGCTTGATCTCTATCTGCGGAATAACCTCCTGCTGCTCTTCACCTTCACCGATCTCCTCTGCTTCAACCGTGATTCCGCTCTGATTCTGTAACGCCGCGATCGCAGCAGCCCTCGCTCTTCCTGTCGCTCCGCGCTGCATTGCCATCTTTCTCATTCTGTCCTGCTCTTCAAGACGCTGCGCTACCTTCTTCGGTACAACAAGCATCATCTTTACAGTGTCTTCTCGGATAGCTCTGATCATGTCGTCAAACATATCAAAACCTTCAAGACGGTATTCAACTACCGGATCATGCTGACCGTAAGAACGCAGACGGATTCCTCTCTTTAACTCGTCCATCGCATCAATGTGATCCATCCAGTATTTGTCAACATTCCTCAGCAGATATACTCTCTCCAGCTCACGCATGGTTTCTTCCGGAATGAGCTTCTCGTTTTCTTCGTAAATGCCTGTCGCTTTCTCGGAAAGCTCGTTGATAATGTATTCCTTCTCTACCTTGTCAAGCTCGCCTTCGTCATATACCAGCGTTTCTTCGTCGTCTTCGTCAATTACCCAGCCCTTGAGCGCATCTCTCAGACCTTCAAGGTTCCAGTGATCCTTGTCGTCATGCGGCAGGTATTCGTTTACCATTGATTCCATTGATTCGGAAACCATCTTGATGATCGTATCTCTCAGGTTTTCGCCGTCAAGCACCTGATCTCTCTGTGAATAGATGATCTCACGCTGACGGTTCATAACATCGTCAAATTCAAGTACGCTCTTTCTTATGCTGAAGTTTCTGCCCTCGACCTTAGCCTGAGCGCTTTCTATAACATTGGTCAGAAGCTTGCTCTCAAGCGGCTCGTTTTCCTCGCCCGGCATTCTGTCCATTATATTCTTGATCCTGTCGCCTGCGAACAGACGGAGAATATCGTCCTCTGCGGAAAGATAGAAACGGCTTGCGCCCGGATCGCCCTGACGTCCTGCACGGCCGCGGAGCTGGTTGTCGATTCGTCTTGATTCATGACGTGTCGTACCCATTATGAACAGACCGCCTGCTTCACGGACTTTTTCAGCCTCAACGTCTATCTCAGCCTTGTATTTTTCAAGCAGCTCCTTATATTTAGCGCGCGCGTCAAGTATCTCCTGATCGTCTGTTTCGGCATAACCCGTAGCCTCGTTGATAAGCTCCTCGCTGAAATTGAGCTTTCTCATCTCGTCCTTCGCAAGAAATTCCTCATTACCGCCAAGCTTGATATCGGTACCACGGCCTGCCATGTTTGTAGCGATCGTGACCGCTCCGAGCTTGCCTGCCTGAGCGACGATCTCCGCTTCCTTTTCGTGGAACTTAGCGTTAAGCACATTATGCTTTATGCCCCTGCGCTTGAGCAGCTTGCTCAGCTCTTCCGATTTATCTATCGAGATCGTACCGACAAGAACAGGCTGACCGTTCTTGTGAGCTTCCTCTATATCGTTTATCAGACATTCATATTTGCCCTTTTCTGTCTTGAAGATAACATCAGGCAGATCGACTCTCTGTATCGGCTTGTTCGTCGGTATCTCGATAACGTCAAGACGGTAGATCTCCGAAAATTCGGTTTCCTCTGTCATTGCCGTACCTGTCATGCCCGAAAGCTTCTTGTAAAGACGGAAGAAATTCTGGAAGGTGATCGTAGCAAGGGTCTTGCTTTCTCTTTCGACCTTAACGCCTTCCTTTGCCTCGATAGCCTGATGCAGACCCTCGTTGTAGCGTCTGCCGTACATCAGACGGCCTGTAAATTCATCAACGATGATGACCTCGCCCTTTTCGTTTACAACATAGTCAACATCTCTGTGCATTACGCCGTGAGCCTTGATAGCCTGATTGACATGGTGCTGTATCGTAAGGTTTTCGGGATCGGTAAAGTTTTCCAGCCCGAAGAAAGCCTCTGCCTTTTTTACGCCGACAGGAGTAAGCGTCGCAGTCTTTGCCTTTTCGTCCACGATATAGTCGATACCCTGCTCGATATATTCCTCGTCATTATCCTCTTTCGCATCGGTTTCGGCAATGCGCTTGCATTTCATTGTCTTTGCAAGCTCGTCTGCGCGGTTATAAAGCTCTGTGGATTTATCGCCCTGACCCGAAATGATAAGCGGAGTTCTTGCTTCGTCGATAAGAATTGAATCGACCTCATCGACGATCGCAAACACATGACCTCTCTGTACCTTATTATCCTTATATACGACCATGTTGTCACGCAGATAGTCAAAGCCCAGCTCATTATTTGTAGCATAGGTGATATCCGCATTATACGCAGCCTTTCTGTCCTCATTCGAGGTATCGTGCTGGAGTATGCCTACCGTCAGTCCGAGGAAGCGGTAAAGCTTGCCCATCCATTCCGCGTCACGCTTTGCAAGGTATTCGTTTACCGTTACGACATGAACGCCGTCGCCTGCAAGCGCGTTAAGATATGCCGGAAGTGTCGCCACGAGGGTCTTTCCTTCACCGGTTTTCATTTCGCTTATTCTTCCGCGGTGGAGGATAATGCCGCCTATTACCTGAACGCGGAAATGTTTCATTCCCAGCACACGCCATGACGCCTCGCGGCATACTGCGAATGCTTCGGGAAGGATCCTGTCGAATATTTCGTCCTTTTTCTTTTCCGTCAGATCGGGTTCATCTCTGAACATCTTCTGGAAACGCTTTGTTTCCTCTCTCAGCTCATCATCTGTAAATTTCTGATATTTGCTTTCAAGCTCAAAGACCTTATCGACTATCGGATTGATCCTTTTGAGTTCTCTTCTGCTGTTGCTTCCGTTAAACCATGCCTTTATTCCCATTGGTTATGTTCACCTCATAAATTATTTTCGTTATCCGGGACTTATCCGGTCATTCCTCGATTATCTCTGCCTCGTCCTCGCTGTCGCCCTCTTCGGTAATATATCCTCCTGCCGGAAGGATACAAAGCTGCGGTGTTTTTCCGCCGAGGTCGCTCCTGAGCGCGCCGATTATATCAAGAACATATGCGGTATGATCCGCATAGGTCGGTTCCTCCTTATAGATATCCACTGCGGAGCCGCCGCCCTGTTTATATACGTCGCCAATAGTTATTTCCTTATCCTTGTCGTACTGCTGTACGATTATCACCGCGTCATTATCCTTAAAGAATGTCCCGTCCAGAGTGGAAACAGCCTCGTTGAAGGAAAGACCGCCGTCTACCTTGTCAAGAGAATATGCCGTTTTGTATTTCTCGTAGAAATTATGCAGCTCTGTCGTATTGGTGATGTAATACACCTGCGGCTCCGAAAGATCCGTCTTTGCCGCGGCGACCTCCTTGTCGGAAATATCCACGGTTATTTTCAGCGGATCTATATATTCTCTCGGAGTGATCTCCTGCTCTTCGCCGCTGTTCTCCGGTTCGGGCGTAACCCCTGCATTGCTGCTTTCCGCTTTGCTTTCAGTCTTGCTTCCGGCGCTGCTTTCTCCGGCGCTCTGAGAAGAAGTCTGTTCGCTGCTGTGTTCCTGTTCGCTTTCCTGAGAGGTTTCTTCCGCCGCAGGAGTACTGCTCTGAACTTCCGATGATCCGTCGCTGCTTTCCTCTGTCAGTGAGCCGGCAGCGGACGATCCCTGTATGCTGCTTTGCGCCTCCGGCGATCCGGACTGCGGCGCCGCGGACGATACCGTGCCGGTGTCTGCGCCGGCATCCGGTCCCACATTTACCGGTCCGCCCTTGCAGCCGCAAAGCAGAAGCGCAGCTATTGATCCTGTCAATAATAATCTGATCTGTTTTTTCAATTGCTTTTCCTCCGTTCCCCGGAATGTTCGCTCAGTGCGACAGCGGAACGAAAACATTTTCTTTCAGGCTGCGCAGAAGTTTTGTCTGAGTGAGCTTTTTGCTTTTGCAGTGCGGACACACCGTCAGTCTGCCGAAGCCGTCTGTTATGTTGATCCTGCTGTTTTCCAGTCTGAGCTTTGCCTTGCGTCTTTCGCGGCTGATATCGTCGCCTTCCGCTGTGATAAGCTTTTCTGTTTCAGCAACAAGCTCTCCGTTTTCCATTCCGTCTACTATTTTCTTTGCAATAACGATCTTCGAGATATATTTGTCGATATCAAGCGCGGTCGCGGTGATCTCTCCGCAGGCAGCGCATCTTGACGCCTGCATTATCTCATTTGCCGCGCCGAAATTCCTGCGCATAAAGGACAGATCCGTTTTCATTTTGCGCTGCTCAAATGCGGATATCTGTGCCGCCATTGCAACAAGCGCGGTAAAGACCTGACCCGTCCAGAAACCCTTTACGGGATCCTGTATGCTTGTGCCGTCAATGCGGAACTGCTCCATTCTTCCGCCCGGAGCAAATTCCCTGCCGAGCATAGTGCAGTTTCCTTCACTGCGCCATTTATCTGAACATTCCTCCACGACAGCGGCATCGGATCCTTTATTGATATCCTCAAGGAGCTTTTTCAGAGCCTCCAATGTCAAGGAATAATAATCCATCTTTTCCCCTCCGTTTGTATAAGCTGAGCCCGTAATGCTTTTTCCGGACATTTCAGTGCCATCAAAATATGAAAACACATATTAATTATAAACGAAATCATTAAAATATACAACGGTTTTTGATAAAATTTAAAAAAAATTACAGCCGTCATTGACAAAAACCTTGCTATAAACTATACTTTAATTTGAGGTATAGTCTGCCGTGAGCGCCGGAATTACCCGTTCCGTCAAAATCCGCGGCAAAACCATGATATATATAAGATACAATGAAAAGGAAAGGCTGAATAAAATGAAAGTTGTTGATATAAGAAGTATCTTCTCCAAAAGAAATATTGAGCTTTTTGACGTAGGATCGTCCTACATATATTATGCGGAAGAAAAAAACGAAGGCGGTCACAATGATCTCTTCATACTTGAATATAACCGTTCCACGGGAAAGGAAAGGCTCGTCACCAATTATACTCTTGAAGATCCCACCTTTGTCGAGCATCTTTATGCTTTCGAGAATACGCTTATCCTCATTCTTGAAAACGGCGGAAACAGTATGTGGCTCATCGAGATCGACAAAACGAAGGGTACGGAGCTTAACCGCCGCAAGATCGTCTGCACAGGAGCGTTCAGGAGCTGCATAGCTCTTGACGCGGATCATATCCTCATATATATGGGACCGGACGAAGCTAATGCAGGAATGTTCAGTCAGTACACCGAGGTCACGGGCTGTGAATGTCTTTGTTATCTTTACAATCTGCGAACCAATATCAAGCATTTTGTAAAAAGTCCGCTTATTGCAAAGCTTGGCTTACAGGGCATCAGGCAGATGGAATCCCACGGAGAGAAATATCTTGTTCTGCTTGATCCGTTTGCCGACGAGGATATCAAGCGCGGCTACTATGAGGAGCAGCGATGGATCAATGCTGATATCCGCGACAACATCTGGCTTTGCGAGCTGAGCAAGCTGGAGCTGGAGCTTGAAGCAGGAGTTGAGAACATCTCAAAGAAATGCATAGCGAGTGCAGATATCAAAGCTCTTGCGAGATATATGGGTACAGACGGCGACAAGATGTATTTCCGTGCAAAGGAATTTCGCACAGGAATAGAAAAGATATGCAGTTATGATGTAGTCACAAATTCTCTCGGAGTCGAAGCCGAGCTGAAATTACCGGAAGATCGGAACACGACATATATTGTCGAGGAGAAGCCATTTGCTGTATTTTCCGTCACGAAGGGCGAAAAGGAAACCGAGGTAAAGGGGCTTGTAAACAGTGAAGCCGGGATCAGTTTTGAAAATTCCCTTGGCGCGTTCATGTCATGTGTAGAAAACCGTTATATTATCTGCCGCGCCGCCGAAAAATCGGCTGACGGGACAGATTTCCTCTGCGGCTGTTCAATTTACGACAGTGAAACCGACAAGAGTGAAACCTACCGCTGCAGCTGTTACCTCAAAGGCAACACTCTTGTCCTGTACTGACACTAATTCATAATTCATAATGCATAACTTTGATAATGCATAATTCATAATGCATAATGCATAATGAATGTGAACACATAACTTTTTTTCGTTAAATTGATTTCATTAATTCATTATTACATTCAGATTGAATAAGAGCCGCGGCGGAGTTTCTCCGATGCGTGTCCGCACTGTAGGCTTTGTTATTTCTCAGGTCACGAAGAAGAAACCGGATATCCGCATAATAGAGAGCGACACCGCAGGTGTCAGCGAACGGACTCCGGCTCCGAAGAAAGTAAGCGAACGAACCCG
>CACYWT010000042.1 GCA_902778175.1 uncultured Ruminococcus sp.
TCCTGCTTCTCAACCTGAGAAAGATTGAGAAGTTAAGGGCAGAGATATTACTGTTCTTTATGCGTGGTTTAAAATTGGCATTTGTTCAGTAGACATTATTTAACGGAGGCATAATTACCATGAACCCGAAAATCAAAAATTCCAATACAGATGCATTGTTCGAGGCGATACTTACGCTTCGCACTGTAGATGAATGTTACAGTTTTTTCGACGACCTCTGTACTGTTCCCGAAATAAAGGCAATGGCGCAGCGTTATGTTGTTGCAAAAATGCTCAGCGAGGGAGAGATATATAATGAGATCGTAAGGGAAACAGGAGCAAGCACGGCAACGATCAGCAGGGTGAACCGTTCGCTTAATTACGGCAGCGACGGATATTTATTGACCTTTAACAGATTAAAGGATAACAAAAAATGAGCTACAGTTATTTTGCGCAGTATTATGATGTTCTGACGGAAAATGTTGATTACCCTGCCCGCGCGGATTATATTACAGAGCTGATGAAACGTCACGGTCACGAGCCGGGGAAGATCCTTGATCTTGCCTGCGGAACAGGCACTCTGACCATAGAGCTGAAAAAACGCGGTCTGGATATAATGGGCGCGGATATGTCGCAGGAAATGCTCAGTCAGGCGCAGATGAACTGCTTTGATGCCGGAGTTGAAATATTTTTTTTCTGTCAGAAAATGCAGCAGCTTTGTATTCCGGAAAAGATCGGTACCTGTCTTTGTATGCTGGACAGTATAAATCATATTACGTCAAAACGTGAGCTGACAGCAGCCTTTTCCAAGATACATGAGTATCTTGATGATGACGGTCTGTTTATTTTTGATGCGAATACTGTATACAAGCATAGTCATATTTTAGCCGACAACTGCTATATTTACGACACGGAAAAAGTTTTCTGCGCATGGCAGAATAACTATATTGAGCATAATAATAAAGTCATCATAACTCTCGACTTCTTTGAAAAGGACGGAGGAATTTACCGCCGCAGTTCCGAACAGTTTTCGGAAAGAGCCTATACTCACGGCGAAATGGAAGAAATGCTCGGCAAAGCCGGTCTGACCATTGAGACGGTATATGATGATCTCAGCTTTTCTCCTCCGGGAGAAACTTCTCAAAGAGAAATATTTGTTGTAAGGAAGAAAGAAAATGGGAAATGACAGAATAATAAGATGCATAACTACTGACGGAGCGGTGGTTATCTCCGCAGCAGAAACCTCGGATATTGTTTTTACGGCTTCGCGTCTGCATAAAACATCTCCCGTAGCGACAGCGGCTCTCGGCAGACTGCTCACGGGCTGTTCGATAATGGGAGCGCAGCTGAAACAGAAGAACGCCTCCATAACACTCAGGATAAATACTGTTGACGGACAGACCGGCACACTTGTTGCTGTAAGCGACAGTATGGGCAATGTCCGCGGCTATCTTGACAACCCCGGCTGTCCGACGGAATATTACAGCAGCGGAAAGCTCAATGTCGGTAAGGCTGTCGGTAAAAACGGCACATTGAATGTGCTGCGCGACTACGGCAGCGGCGAGCCTTATATCGGCATGGTTCCGCTGACGTCCGGAGAAATCGCAGAGGATATAACGGGATATTTTGCATCGAGCGAACAGATACCCACAGTCTGCGCGCTCGGAGTACTGCTAAATAAAGAAACACATGAGGTCATGCTTTCGGGCGGTTTTTTGCTGCAGCTTCTTCCGGGAGCACTTCCGTCGGATATAGACAGGATAGAGAAAAACATATCATCTCTTGAACCGGTAACGACCATGCTCGCAAAGGGAATGAGCATAAAAGAGATCTGCGACAAGGCTCTTGAGGGCTATGAAGTCGAGGTACTCGACGAAATGCCGATAGAATACCGCTGTTCCTGCAGCCGCGAAAAGGTAGAACGCGCTTTCATGATGATGAGTGATGAAGATATACGCGCATCTGCCGAGGAAAAGGGTCATGCTGAGGCAAGCTGTCATTTCTGCAACAGGATCTATCGTTTCAGCAAGGATGAGCTTGAGGAAATAATCAAAGAAAAACACAGATCCGATGAAGAAAAAAACTGATCAGTTTTTTATGCAGCCTGACTTTATCAGACGGACTGTGCCTTCGAGGGTAAAAATATCGGTATTGTTCGAGCAGGAGGAGGGAACGGTTTGCGCAAGTTCCTTCTTTCCGCAGAGCGAATAGATCGCAGCCATAATGTATTCATCATGGAAATTATCATTTCTAAGCTGAGAATATTCCTGCATAAGTGACGCATGATAATCAGTGATAACGGTTCCTTTGCATGGAACAGAAGGTTCTGCGACAGTAAAAACCGTTGTTTCGGGACTGAGCGGCAGATTTTTTTCAATCAGAGTCGGCGCGATAAGGATATCGGTCGATCTCAGGTTTTCCGCAGAATTGCTTACGCTGACAGCGGCGCCGTTTTCCACAGCTATCCTGTCCGCTTCGTTTTCATAGAATCTCGGCATATCGCTTATCACAGTGATCAGATCGGAAAATTGTGTCAGCCTGCCGAGGAGCGACGGGTATTCGGCATGTGGATCATAATAGCATATACTAAGACAAGAGGGGGGAGTATCTGCCTTTTCCAGAACAGAGCAGATAAAGTTTCCCATAAGGATCGTCCTGAATTCCCTGTCGTCAAAACGCCGGAAATAAGTTCCGTCAAGATCAATATCCCTGCTGCAGAGCAGGGTTTTTCTTTTTCCGATACAAAGATCATATATCTTGTCAAATCTTATCCTTCCGCGCCGGGAACGATAATTGATATTCATAATACTGATATCTCCTGATCTTCTGATATCGGCTGTAATACTGTAAGGTCTGAAAACAGCTTTGATCTTATCCTTGATATTCACAGCAGTGATCTCTTCCGCAGTAAGTAAAGTCAGCATAGTATCCTCCCTTTTTATTTTCTGTTAAAAGCTATGCTGACATAATTACGGATATTCACAGTAAAGCGCCTGCTTTTTTCTCAAAGCAGGCGCACAGAGCTTTATTCGGAAGCCTTGCTGCTGTCATTGCCGGTAACGTCCTGAGTGATCTTTCCGGCGCCTTCACCGATATCTTCAACAACGCTGCCGGCTCCTTCTCCGATATCTTCAACAGTACTGCCGACTCCTTCACCAATATCTTCGATGGTACTTCCGACATTATTTCCGATATCCTGAACAGTGCTGCCCGCATCGCTGACTACGCCGGAAACAATACTTTTGCTCGTATCGCCCTTGGTTTTATCCTCTTCATCACCGATAATTCCGTTATCGTCTTTGACGGCTCCGTTATTGTCTGTCTTTTCCTCTGATGCGGATACCTGAGAAGAAGTGTTGTCCGGTTTTCCGGTGTTGTTGGTTTTGCAGGCTGCAAAACAGAATGTCAGTAAAACAGCAGCAAGAAACGCTATAATAAATTTTTTCATTTTGATATCTCCTTTAATGTATTTTACAGAAATATTATTGCACCGAAAAAGCTTTGCTATGCAGAACATTATCCTATTATTGATAATCTATAAAAAAATCATATATTTACTTGACTTTATTATAAAAATTGTGTAATATATATATATAAGCTTATTACCGAGGAGGCAGTTATGGCAAATACTGTTATCACTATTGCAAGAAGCTACGGCAGCGGCGGACGGATCATCGGAAGAATGCTTGCCGAAAAAATGAATGTTGCATATTATGACAGGAATCTTATTTATCTTGCCTCTGACAAAACCGGAATGGATGCTCGTTTATTCTCTGAGCATGATGAATCTGTAAAGCCTACGCTGATCGAGAGAATAGGGAGCTTTTCCTCAAAAAATATACCGCCCGAAAGCAGACGGTTCAGCTCGCATGAAAATGTTTTCCGTTACCAGCAGAAAATGATAAGGGAGCTTGCGGATAAGAGCGACTGTGTTATCATAGGACGCTGCGCAAATTATACTCTCAGAGAAAGCGGAAATAAGCTTATCCGTGTATTTATATGGGCGCCGCATGAAAAATGTGTGGAAAACGTAATGAAAAAATTTTCGATCACCCGTGACGAGGCAGACAGGACTATAAAGGATATAAACAAGCACCGCCGCGAGTATTATAAGTATTATACAGGCTGTGACTGGGAATCAGCGATGAATTATGATCTCTGCATCAATACCGCGCAGCATGATACCGATTCGGCTGCGGCTCTGATAGAGCGTGTGGCAAAAGTATTCTGATAACACCTTCTTTTTTTAATAACTCCTTTCATGCAAAAGGCCGCGTATCCGTTCCGGGTATGCGGTTTTTTGCGAAAAAATTTTTTTAAAAAAACTGTATCCTTTTTGAAAGCAGTGGATTATAAGAGTAAAAGGAGGCGCAAAAGCCATGAAAACGAAAAAAATCATATCTATAATTACAGCATTGACACTTGCAGCCGCAATGACAGGCTGCGCACGATCACAGGAAAGCAGCAAAAGCACAGCAGCGTCCGAGGGTACAAAGACTGAAGAAAAAGCAGCTGACGAAAAAAAGGGTACAGACGCAGCCCCCGAAACTAACGACATATATTCCGCAGAGGCAGAGGCGGATACTCCGAAATCAGAAACTCCGAAGTCAGAAACTTTTTCTGCGTCTGACGCAAAAAGATCCTATTCCGCAGATGCAGGAGCAGCAACAGATTCAGCAGGCAGAGATACTGCCGGATCTTCCGTATTGTCACCTGATGCAGTTGCCGATGCTCCGACTGCGCCCGGCGCAGAAACATATAAGCCTGAAATATGCATAGTTGCAACGCCGGACGATCTGAAAAATGATGATACATTGCCTGAAGAAGATCCGGATGATATTTTGCCGGAAGAAGATCTAGATGAAACTCCGCCGGTAACTCTTCCGGAGGCAGGTCAGCTTACAGCCGGAGAGTGGAACGATAACGATAACCGGGGCTTTTTCGTGAACCTTGTCAATTCCGGAAAAATAGAGTTCCCGAGCTTTGGTATCGATCCGAGATACCGTGTTGAACTTACCGTAAAGAATGATAAGGGTGAGCCTGTAGCGAATGCAAAGGCGGAGCTTTTTGATGATAACGGAAATAAGAGCCTGTGGACAGCTAATACCGACAAAAACGGAAAGGCTTATCTGTTTGCCGAAAGTACAACTAAAAAGGCGTCTGCGGTCGTCACAAGCGGCACAGAAAGCACGATAATAGAAACCTTTACAATGGGCGGAGGCAATAACGACGGACAAGGCAGAAGTACGGCAAATGACAAGAGCTTTGACGTAGTGCTCAATAGTGATACGGTAACATACAAGGCAACGGATATCATGTTCATCATGGACGCTACCGGTTCCATGTCAGACGAGATGATGTTTTTACAGAGTGAGTTTTCCGCTATCGCAAAGGAGGCAGGAACGCAGAATACAAGATATTCCGTGAATTTCTACCGTGACGAGGGCGATGATTATGTCACCAGATGCAATGACTTCACTGATGATATCGAAAAGCTGCAAAAGACCCTCAATGCGCAGGTTGCGGACGGCGGCGGAGATGAACCTGAGGCTGTCGCGCAGATACTTGACGAAAGTATAAACAAGGCAAATTGGCGCAAGGACAGCGTAAAGATCGCATTCCTTATCTTTGATGCTCCTCCGCACCACAACGAGCTTGAAAAGACCCTGCTTGAATCGGTGAAGGCTGCTTCTGAAAAGGGGATAAGGCTGGTTCCTGTCGTATCATCAAACGGCAGCCGTGAAACGGAGCTTTTCGGCAGAGCAATAGCAATTACGACCGGAGGAACATATGTTTTCCTGACTGATGATTCACACATAGGCGACAGCCACTTAGAACCTATCATCGGAGAATACAAGGTAGAAAAGCTTTATGATATCATTCTCAGAGTGATCGACAATTACAGACAGTAAAATGCGATCAGCCTGCCTTTTCCGGCAGGCTGATCTTGATTTATAGGGGTGTTTATTCAAATGAGTGGTATTATCATAGAAATATTACATTTGTCCTACTAAGTTAACGAAAAAAGGCGGTGGGTTAAGGTTATCGTTCATAAAGTTGATTTTATAATTATATCTTGCTTGTTTGTCTATAAAAAGTTCTACAGCCTTTATATCTGCTTTTCTGCCCTTTATTATCATATTTTCTTTCCGTTTCCTTAGTTTATGCATTATTTTCGGATTCTTTTTGACAGAGTATTCATAATTGCTATAAAAATTCTCAATTTCCAGATGTATTACAGAATTTGAAAACAACCATGCCATATTATTTTTTGTAACTCCTGAAATTGTTATGAAAGCGAATAATTCTTCATCTGTTAATTCTTCTTTATGATCTTTTATAAGGTCGCAGCACAAGAAAATAAAATCAAAAAATTTGTCAGAATTGAAATAATAATCGTCGGTAGTACAATCATAATTAATATTGAATCGGTCAAGAGTCTGCTGCATTGTAATAAAACAATCCTCGTTCCTTATTAAACGTGAATATGCTTCAATACAACCTGACATAGTATCTTTATCCAGATATTTATCATTTTCCGTACTCATTTTTTTCAATGCATCATCATAAGTGTGTGTTGCATAGTATTTCTGAGATATTTCCTCAAACTTTTCATTTTCAGAATTTTTGTAATTATTTTCATAATCTGAAAGAATCAAACAAGCCTTAAACCTATCATACTCGGTATCTAATTTATCATAATATCCATAATAGCCGTCTGAACGTGCTTTATCTACTCTTTGCTTAATAGAATCATAATCATTTATATCGTTAATTCCCACAGTGCTTCTTATAGTATTGAATATCGTATTATATGTATCACTCAACATCTTATTACCGGTTTCGCTTCTTTCGATAGGTCTTTTATTTTTCAGCACCCATCCTGTATGCTCTGTAGAATTTGCATCATCCTGTGTGAATTTCATATTCTGTGTACTATGGGTAATGACGAGTGCCTTTTCAAGGAAAATCTCAAGATATACTCTTTCTTTTTCTGTAATATCACCATTATGGAACAGATCAATACAAATCTGAACATAATTGCAGAATTTTTCAGTATCTTCGTCATTTACCATAAATCTTTGTTCATAAGTATCGCATACATCCTCGGGCTTTGTATCTTTGTCAATCTTATCGTATTTTTTCAGTATATCAAGTATCCTTTCCGAGCTTTTTCTTATGGTTGAATCATAAGCGGAAATACTAACATCCATAGTCAGTTCGTCGCAATCCGGACTGTCACCATTATTGTTTATACCGAATGTTTTGTTTTTGTCTAATTCATCGCATATTGCTTCATAATAATCTTTCATTTCCTGCTCGATTATTTCATCTCTCAGTTCAAGTGATATCGGCTGATCCATATTAAAATCCAAGAATCTTTTTACCGCCATACCCGTAAGTGTTGCCACAATAACTGCCGCCGCGACGAATACGAACATTTTCTTAAAGAATTTCTTCTTCGGTTTTGTTTTATTAGTACTTATCCTCTCTGATACAAGCTTTTCTATCCTGTCCGGGGCGATATCCGGACTATCAAAAATGCTTTCTTCCGGAATATTCTCCGGATAATCCTTCAGCAAATCAAAAAGATATTTGTCTTTCATAATGTAAATCCCCTTTCCGTAAGTATTTTCCTTAGCTTATCTTTTGCTCTCAGAATTTTGGTTTTGACTGTTTTCGGCTTCATTTCAAGTGCTTCTGCGATCCTGGTTGAGGATTGACAGAAATAATAATGCCTTATCATAATCTCCCTGTCCGGTTCGCCTATTTCATCAAGAGCGTCTTTCAGAGCATCAGAAAGCATTTGCTCCTCAATTTCACCCTCTACCGTCATTTCACTTATGATATCAAGGTTTTCTATATCGTTATCCTCATCAATCTTTATTTTTCTCAGCCTGTCCCTTGCCTTGTTCTTGGCAATGCAAAGCAGATAACCTTTCAGACACCCCTCCTGAACTTTTTCGGCGTTGAACCATAAAGCCGCAAAAGTGTCGGCAGTTATTTCCTCAATGTCCGAAATGCTGAGCCTGCTTCCGGAAAGATTGTATACTACACCGGAAACCAGCCTTGTATATGTTTGTATCACATCTGAAAGTGCCGCCTCGTCATGTCTGCGCAGACGTTCTACGAGTTTAGATTCATTCATATTCATACCTCCCTTGTGTTTTGAGTACTCTTTATATATAATAACGCAGAAATCTCTCTCAGGGCTTCATTTTTTTAAAAAATTTCAAAATAATGATCAGAGGTATGGAACATATTGCATTTTTATTGTATAATGAATATGTCCGGTAAAATAATGACCGGATAAAAAAGATTTCAGGAAAGAGAAAGAAAAATGACTCTCAAGGATATGAAAAAAGGACAGACTGCCGTTATCTCGGCAGTAGGAGGAGAGGGCAGCCTCCGTCAGCATTTTCTCGATATGGGCGTGATCCCCGGCGCGGAGATAACCCTTGTCAAGCTTGCCCCGATGGGCGACCCGATGCAGTTTCGTCTGCATGGCTATGAGCTGACACTCAGGCTTGCAGATGCTCAGCATATAGAGGTAACTTCTGTTTCGCAGGAGAATAGACCCGATACCCGTAAAATAAATAAAAGCAAAAGCGAAAAAATATTCCGCAAGCACCATCCGGGCTTTGGTGAGGAAGGTATTTTTCACCCGAAGGGCAGCGGCGATCCGCTGCCTGATGAAACGGTTCTGACTTTTGCGCTCGTAGGAAACCAGAACAGCGGAAAGACAACGCTTTTCAATCAGCTTACGGGGTCGAACCAGCACGTCGGGAATTTCCCCGGCGTAACCGTTGACCGCAAGGACGGCGTGATAAAAGGACATAAGAATACCAAGGTAACTGACCTTCCGGGTATTTATTCAATGTCACCATACAGCAGCGAGGAAATAGTTTCCCGTAATTTTGTTCTCGAAGAGAAACCCAAGGCGATAATCAATATAGTTGACGCAACAAATATCGAAAGAAATCTTTATCTGACGATGCAGCTTCTTGAGATGGATACGCCTATGGTAATTGCTCTGAATATTATGGACGAGCTTATCGCAAACGGCGGTTCGGTAGATATCAATGCTCTTGAGGCGATGCTCGGAGTGCCTGTTGTTCCGATCTCCGCTGCAAAAAATCAGGGCGTAGACGAGCTTGTGCGTCATGCTCTCCATATTGCTCATTATCAGGAAAAACCTGCGCGTCAGGATTTCTGTTCTCCCGATGCCAACGGCGGCGCCGTCCACCGTTGTCTTCACGCTGTAAGACACCTGATAGCTAAAAAAGCCGAGGCAGCAGGTCTTCCGCTGAATTTTGCAGCATCAAAGCTTGTAGAGGGCGACAGTATAATCCTTGATATGCTCAGACTTGACAAAAACGAAAAGCATATGGTTGAGCATATTATAGAACAGATGGAAAAGGAAAGAGGACTTGACCGAAATGCGGCTATGGCGGATATGCGTTTCTCATATATAAAAAAGATTTGTACCGAAACGGTTGTCAAGCCTGCCGTAAGCCGCGAGCATAAGCGAAGTGAAAAGCTGGATAAGATCCTGACGGGTAAATTCACGGCGATACCGATGTTTGTTCTGATAATGGCTGTGATTTTCTGGCTGACCTTCGATCTCATCGGCGGAAATCTTCAGGATCTTATGGAAAAGGGGATAGACAGTCTTGTGTCAGCCGCAGAAGGCTATCTCGTATCCGCAAATGTAAATCCTATACTGACAGGTCTGCTGACAAAGGGCATATTCGCCGGTATCGGCAGCGTATTGACCTTCCTTCCGATAATAATAACACTGTTCCTTTTTCTTTCATTGCTTGAGGACAGCGGATATCTTGCGAGAGTCGCCTTCTTTATGGATAAGCTTCTCAGGAAGATCGGTTTGTCGGGCAGAAGTATAGTTCCGATGCTGATCGGTTTCGGCTGTACCGTACCTGCGGTAATGTCAACGAGGACGCTGCCGAGCGAACGCGACAGAAAAATGACAATTCTGCTTACACCGTTCATGAGCTGTACTGCAAAGCTTCCGATATATGCATTTTTCATAGATGCATTTTTCCCTCAGTATGAATGGCTTGTAATGACAGGGTTATATCTTCTTGGTATTCTTGTGGGTATACTTGTTTCATTCCTGTATAAAAAAACACTGTTTCGCGGAGAGGCAGTACCTTTTGTAATGGAGCTGCCGAATTATCGTCTGCCCGGAGCGAAAAACACACTGCGTCTGCTCTGGGAAAAAGCAAAGGATTTCCTGCAGAGAGCATTTACGGTAATATTCATTTCAACCGTAGTTGTCTGGTTCCTCCAGAATTTCAATATTTACTTCAATCCTGTAGAAAACTCAGGAGAAAGCATACTTGCAATGATCGCCGGAGCTATCGCGCCCATATTCAGTCCCGCAGGACTTGGCGACTGGCGGATAGTAACTGCTCTGATAAGCGGATTTATGGCGAAAGAAAGCGTCGTTTCTACAATGGAGGTCCTTTATACAGGAAACATTGCGGATTCAGTAACAGCTGCTGCGGCAATTGCGATGCTTATTTTCAGCCTTCTTTATACTCCCTGCGTTGCGGCAATTGCATCTGTCAGAAGAGAGCTTGGCGGAAAATGGGCAGTCAGTCTTATATTCTGGCAATGTCTTATAGCATATGCCGGCGCAGCGGCGGCATTCTGGCTCTTGAAACTCTGCATTTTCTGAGGGGGTAATGTAATGAGCATTGCGGATATTATCATTACAATAATAATCATCTGTGTTTTTGCGGCGGCAGTAATAGCAACTGTCCGCAACAGAAAAAAAGGGAAAGGCTGCTCCTGCGGCTGCGAGAACTGCAGCAATACAATATGCAGCAGAAAACAAGCACAATCTGACAAGTAAATATATTTACAGTTATGGCATTTCAATGGATAAAATAGCGGAAATACCGACAATTACTCTTGATTTTTATGTAAAGTGAAATGTCTTGCTGTGATTTATGCTTATAAATAATCGACCTTTACAAAGGAGCTGTTACGAATGAAAATACTGATCACAGGCGCATCGTCAGGCATAGGAAAGGAAATTGCCCGGAAAGCTGCTTCGCGCTATGATGAAATGGTAATAGCAGGAAGAAACAGTGAAAGACTTGAAGAACTCCGCAGCGAGCTGACTGAAAAATACGGGATAAAGGTAAGTGTTTTTGCAGCCGATCTCAGTATCCAGGAAAACTGCATACGGTTATTCGAGGAAAACAAGGATGTTCATTTACTTGTGAATAATGCAGGCTTCGGAGATGTCGGCGCATTTGACAAGACAAGTCTTAATAAAGATACGCAAATGATACAGACAAATATAATTGCCATGCATACTCTGATGAAACTCTATCTCGGGGAAATGAAAAAGCGCGGCAGCGGACATATTCTCAATACCGCGTCAATGGCAGGTTTTTTCCCCGGACCGCTTATGTCTACATACTATGCCACAAAAGCCTATGTTGTAAGCATTTCCGAGGCAGTGAGGGAAGAACTCCGCCGGGAGGGGTCGGAGGTAACTGTAAGTATTCTTTGTCCGGGGCCGGTCAGCACAGGTTTCGGCAAAGCAGCAAATGTTGATTTTCATTTTGAAGGATTCAGCCGTACCCCACAGAAAATCGCATCATATGCATTAAAAAAACTACCTTCATTCTATATCATTCCCGGAATTGAGATAAAGGCTGCAAGATTCCTTTCACACATTCTTCCTGCGTCTTTTTCCGCCAAGGTCATTTATAATATACAGAATAATAAAAATTAAGACCGTATTGACTGCGGTTAACATGATTATATGTAATAATATTGTTTTTCTCAATATTTTATTGTATAATGATAAATACTATATGAATTCATGTTAGATGGTGAAAAAATGGATTATTATTCTAATCAGGAAAAAAATAAATATAAAAGCATATTATTGCATTTTTCGCTGACATTATTGTTACTTGTGATTTTTGCAGCAGCCTTTTCAATAAAAGGCAATGCCATTGATGTTCCTTCCCTTATCGAAAAAGGATCAGGCTATACCTCTGTTCTGTATGATAATACAAACGGACTTCCGACATCTGAGGCAAACTCTGTAGTACAGACCGGGGACGGCTTTATCTGGGTAGGCGGATACAGCGGTCTTATCCGCTATAACGGCAATGAATTCTATCGCTATCCGTCATCATCGGGTATTTCCAGTGTTGTATGCCTTTTTGTGGATTCAAGGGACAAGCTGTGGATAGGAACAAATGACAACGGAATTGCCGTTATGGATAATGATAATATGACATTCAGGTTCTATAAGCGTTCCGAGGGCTTATCCTCCTTATCTGTCCGTGCAATCGCGGAGGACAAGGACGGAAACATAGTTTTAGGAACAACTATGGGAATGGCATATATTGATAAGGATTATGAGATCCATATTATTGACGAGCCTCAGATCAAGAAAGAATATATCTGTGACCTGCAGTCAGACAAAAACGGAAATATCTATGGCGTTACCCTGAGCGGGCTTATATTTGCAATGAAGGATAAGCGCGTTGCTTCCCAGTGCAGTGCAAATGATTTCGGTTTCGACGGAGTTAATGCTGTTTATCCCGATCCTGATAATCCCGGCTTTGCATTTTTCGGTGCAGACGGAAAGGACGGTATCCTATACGGCGATGTTTTCAATGATATGGAAGGTCTGAGATTGTTATCGGTTTCTCCGCATATAACAGTAAATACCATGAAAAAAATAAACGGAAATCTCTGGTGCGGCACCGATTCGGGTATAGGCTATTTTGAGGATAATAAATATATCCCGATAAATGATATTTCGCTGACTAATTCCGTGGATTGTATGATGTCGGATCATGAAGGCAATCTCTGGTTCGGTTCCTCGCGTCAGGGACTTCTTAAAATAGTGGAAAACAGATTCATTGATATCTCCGGTTTTGTGGATCTTCCGCCGATGGTTGTCAACAGTACCTGTAAACATAACGGCAATCTTTATATAGGTTCGGATACAGGTCTGAAAATACTTGATAATAATTATAAAATAAAGAATAATTCGCTTACTAAGCTTCTTGACGGTGTCCGTATCCGCTGTATCATAGAGGACAGCAAAAAGAATCTCTGGTTATGCACATACGGAGATACGGCTCTGATATTCTATGAACCTGAAACGGAAAAATATAAAATATATAATACCGAAAACGGTCTTGCGTCAAACCGTGTAAGAATGATAAAGGAACTGTCAAACGGAAAGATGGCGGTTGCTACAAACGGCGGCGTAAATATTATTTCGGACGGCAAGGTGGAAAAGCATTATGGCAGTGAAAAGGGAATAACAAATCTTGAAATACTGTGTATAGAAGAGGATCAGGACGGCAGACTGCTGCTCGGCAGTGACGGCGACGGTATATATATTGTCGATGACAATAAAATATCAAGACTCGGTACGAATGACGGTCTTGCATCAGAGGTAATACTCAGATTGAAGAAAGATCCCAAAGATGATATTTACTGGGTAATAACAAGTAATTCCATAGGATATCTGCAGAATGAAAAAATAACCACAATAAAGAATTTTCCCTATTCAAATAACTACGATGTTTATTTCGATTCAAACGATCAGCTCTGGATCATCAGCAGCAACGGCATTTATGTTATCGGAAGAGATGAAATAAAAAAAGACGGCGATCATATGGATTATACGCTGTATGATAACAAATGCGGTCTGCCGGCGGTTGCAACAGCAAACTCATACAGTCATATGGATGATGACGGTACTCTCTATATTTCAGCCTGTACCGGCGTAAGCAGTGTAAATGTAAACAACGTCGGTTCCTCTGCAAAAGATATAAAGCTTGCTGTTTCATATATCAGCATTGACGACAAGGAAGTCTATACCAGCGATCTCAAAGAGATACATATTCCGTATAACTGCCGCAGACTTACAATTTATGCAAATGCCTTCACATATTCACTGAATAATCCGAGTCTGTCCTATTGTCTGGAGGGCTTTGATAACGAATCCGTAGAGATCAAGAAACAGGATTTTGATCAGGTTTCCTATACAAACCTTGTCGGCGGAACATATACTTTCAAGCTTTCCCTCCTTAATTCGCTCACGGGCAAGACAGAAAGCTCGGTAAGCATAAAGATAATCAAAGACAAAGCTTTTTATGAAACAGCATGGTTCCGTATTGCGGTAGTGCTTCTTGCAGCATTGATGACCGCCGGGATAGTATTCATTTACTATCGCAGAAAAACCAAAAAGCTCCTTGCAAAGCAGGAATACAACAAACGTCTTATCAATGAGATGACCTTTGCATTTGCGAAATGTGTTGACGTAAAAGATGCATATACGAACGGACATTCATTCAGAGTTGCCAAATATACGGCTATGTTTGCTGAGCGTCTTGGCAAATCCAAGGAAGAAGTCGATAAGATATACAATATTGCTCTGCTCCATGATATAGGAAAGATCAGTATTCCGCTGAAAATTCTTAATAAACCCGGCAGACTGACTGATGAAGAATTTGCCGTAATGAAGACTCATTCCGTAAAAGGATATGAGATCCTCCAGAATATCACGATCGAGCCTGATCTTGCGCTGGGAGCGGAATATCACCATGAGCGCATAGACGGCAGAGGCTATCCTTCGGGATTAAAGGGTAATGATATACCGGAGGTTGCAAGAATCATCGCAGTTGCAGATACCTTCGACGCAATGTATTCTACAAGACCCTATCGTAAAAAGCTTCCGCTCGAAAAGATAATAGCCGAGATAAAGCGCTGTTCAGGCACACAGCTTGATCCGAAGGTCGTAGAGGTTTTCCTTGAGCTTGCTCAGGAGGGCGCCTTCGACGGTGACAGAGAGCCTGATGTTCCCGATGATAATATTTTCGTGAATGATGAAAAGCCCGGAGAAGAGAACAAATCAAAGGGCGCAAGTATATCAGATGATGATAACAAACCTGATGATAAAAGCAAGGATAAAGAAAAGTAATTTATAGCTGTCAACTTGCCCTGAGAGAATATCTCAGGGTAAGTTTTGATATTATGCAGAAAAGAGGCGACAGTATGGATAAACCGAAAAAAATGGGTTATTTCCGTTTTATAACAGAACATATCTTCTGGGGAACGGTATTCTGGGTATTGTATATCAATACGGTTTTCCGTCCTGTAAAAGGCACGACACCTTTTCATTCACAATTCATACTTCTGCATATTTTAGTTTTGTTTTCCTTGTTTTCATGCGTTCTGCGTGATGATGAGAATAAATGTCTGAGGGTGGTAATGACCGATATAGTTTTCTCCTTCGGGATCTATACGGCAATTTCATATCTCAGTATTGCAAAAGTATTTGTATATATCATACTTATCCTTTCATTTCTTCCGGCGGCTGCATATTTTGTTTTCCTGATGACAAGGAAAAACAAAAGCTCTCTGAAAATGATCCATGTTCTGTATCTCAGACTGAGAAAAACAACAGGCGTTGCAGTCGGTATATTCAGCGCCTTCTTTACGGTTATGATATCCGTGTTCTTTATCATTTCATTTCCTTCGGTGATCTCGGAGATCTACAGCCCGTGGGGAACAGAAGTTCTCAGCTTTGAGGACAGCGCCGAAAAGAATATCAGTGAGCTGTCATGTTTTTCCGAGGATATCTGGAACAGCAGGACAAAAGAAGAAAAGCTCCGGCTTTTGCGTGTTGTCGTTGATATTGAATCCGAAACACTCGGACTGGAGGAGGTCCCGGAGCTTAAAGAAGGGAAGATGAAGGAGAAAAAACTCGGATATTATGAGGGAGCAGACAGGGCGATTTATTTGAATATGGATACGCTCGAAAAATACAATCCTTGGATCTCGGTAAATACGGTATGTCATGAAATGTATCATGCTTATGAGCATCAGCTTGTCGATCTTTATATATCGACAGAACGAAAATACAGGAAACTTGAGGTCATGCAGAAAATAAACACATATCTGCGTGAATTTTCCGAATATAATACTGCGGAGGACGATTACGGCAAATACTACAATCAGCAGTGTGAGGAAGACGCCCGTGAATATGCTTCCGTGCAGACAGTCAGGTATTACAGTTTTGTTTATAACAATATGAAAAAAGAATGATTTCCCGATATTATGAATATATTGAGCCGATATTGTACAAAAAAGAACAATATCGGCTATTTTTTCAATTTTTTTTGTATCCGCCCAATAACCCCGCGCCATGCCGAATTGAAGAAACCATGGTAAAATAAACTCCGAATAGAAATACTCCAATGAAGTGAAACGGAGTCCA
>CACYWT010000043.1 GCA_902778175.1 uncultured Ruminococcus sp.
ATTCGCGTTGGTCGCTGCGCCTCCGGCTCCGCTCTGGGCACAAGGCGGTAGTTCATTGGTCGCGGTTTTTACTTACTGACAATCGCGGCTTTATAGTTGAATCCCAATAGTTTTTTCAAAAAGATCAAATACTTGCGGCTCTCATTCATTATGCATTATGCATTAAATTCGCGTTGGTCGCTCCACTCCGTTCCGCTCTGAATACAAGGCGGTAGTTTACTGGTCGCGCCGGGAGAACGCCGGGGTACTCTTTTTCCGTTATTCTGCATAAATTTATGAAAAATGGGGGGCGGTTGGTTTGGCTTCATTATATAAGATTCCTCTGACAAACCTCAGCGGAATAGGTGATAAAAAAAGTGAGCTTTTCGCAAGGCTCGGTATTAACAGCGCAGGCGATCTGATACGCTTCTATCCGCGCAGCTATGAGGATTGGAGCAAGCCTTGCATGATCGCGGACGCTCCTGCCGGTACTCTCTGCTGTATACGGGCTTTCGTGGAAAAGGTAAAGCCGCCTGCCCGGATACGCGGCGGCATGACAATTTTTAAACTGACAGTGTGTGACGGTTACGACTATATGACCGTCACCTTCTTTAATCAGAAATATACTTACGACAAACTCAGGAACGGAGGAGAATTTCTCTTTTACGGCACTATTAAATGTACAGACGGAAGATTTGAAATGACATCTCCGTCAATATCCTCCGCCGAAGGAAAAGGGATCCACCCCGTTTATCCGCAGACCGCAGGTCTTAGCACAAAACAAATTGAAAACGCCGTCCGTCAGGCTGTGAAAATGCTCCCTGAGAAAATTAACGATCCTCTTCCCGAAGATATTCTCGCGGAATACGGTCTGTGTTCTCTTGATTTCGCCGTAAGAAAAATACATTTCCCGGACAGCGCGTCGGATATCGAAACTGCCCGTGAAAGGCTCGCTTTTGAGGAAATGCTGATACTCCAGCTCGGAATGGCTTTGCTCAAAAGCACAGGAAGAAAGGAAACTTCCTGCATGAAAATATATAAGGATCACAGTGAGGAATTTTTCTCCCTTCTTCCGTTTGAACCGACTAATGCGCAGCGCAGGGCTGTTTCGGAATGTATAAGCGATATGACGGCAAAGAATTATCCCATGAACCGCCTTATACAGGGAGATGTCGGATCGGGAAAAACAGCAGTTGCCGCCGCAGTATGCTACAGTGCGGTCAGAAACGGTATGCAGTGCGCTATGATGGCGCCGACTGAGATACTCGCTTCCCAGCATTTCGATTCTCTCAGCGCGCTGCTTGCGGATAAGGGTATAAATATATCCCTGCTTACAGGGTCGCTTACCGCGGCAAAAAAACGCGAAGTATACCGTCAGCTCGGTTCCGGTGAAACGGATATAGTCATCGGCACACACGCTCTGATATCCGAGGACGTGCATTTCGCTTCTCTCGGTCTTGTCATAACCGACGAACAGCACCGCTTCGGAGTGGCTCAGCGCGCAGCCCTTATCGCTAAGGGAGAAAGTCCGCATATCATGGTAATGTCGGCAACGCCGATACCGCGCACACTCGCGCTGATGATTTTCGGTGACCTCGATCTGTCGGTGCTTGACGAAATGCCGCCCGGCAGACAAAAGGTCGGGACCTATCTCATCGACAGCCCCAAACGGCAGCGCGCATACGCTTTTCTGAAAAAACAGACGGACGCGGGCAGACAATGCTATATAGTATGTCCGCTTGTGGAGCAGAACGACAGCGAGCTTCAATCCGCTCTGGAATATGCGGATAATCTGAAAAACACACCGCTCGGCTCATGCCGCACCGCTATACTTCACGGTCGTATGAAGGCTAAGGAAAAGGAAGATGTGATGGCAGCGTTTTCCTCGGGAGAAATACAGCTGCTGATATCGACAACTGTTATCGAGGTGGGAGTAAACGTACCCAATGCCACGGTAATGATGATAGAAAATGCCGAAAGATTCGGGCTTTCGCAGCTCCATCAGCTTCGCGGACGAGTCGGAAGGGGAAGTGAAAAATCGTACTGTATAATGGTTTCCGACAGTCAAAGCGCGGCAACACGCGAAAGACTGCAGGTAATGTGCCGTACAAATGACGGATTCCGTATCGCAGATGAGGATCTTCGCCTTCGCGGACCGGGAGATTTCTTCGGGTCAAGACAGCATGGCTTGCCGGAACTGAAGGTCGCTGGAATGTCGGATATGGCTGTTCTCGAACGCACTCAGGACGCTGCGCGGAAAATCCTCGGACAGGATCCCGGACTTTCGCTCAGGTGTCACAGGGGATTGATGTTTGAAATATCCCGTCTGTTTGACAAGGCAGGCGGAGAAAGCCTTCAATGATTTTAGGCAATACCGCCTTTGTGCGGTGTTGCCTTTACTTCATAAAAAAACACGGGGCTGCTGCAAAAAAATGCAGCAGCTCCCGTTTTGCTATACCCGCGGAATCAGTCTGGTGGTATGATCCTTATTCATTGAACGCTGGTTTGTCTTCGTGGAATACTGCGTCGTCACGAAATAAAAGTGAAATACACCAGATCGCGGCAAGTGCTACAAGAGTGTAGATTATCCTGCTGATAACGCTTGTCTGTCCGCCGCATATCCATGCAACGATGTCAAATTGGAATACTCCGATAGAGCCCCAGTTAAGACCGCCGATTATCAGCAGTATCAGGGAAATTTTATCAAGCATTTCTATACCTCCAATAATTCTGTCAAGCTTATCATTCCCCTTTTTTTATGACTTATACATTATTTTGAAACTTTCGCTCATAAATAAACCGTACACCGTCTTATCGCGGCAAGTCCCTTCCTTATATGCTTATATACCGAAGCCTTGCTTATGCTCATATGATAAGCGATCTCCTCTGCTCTCATTCCCTGATAGTATCTCATGCAGATACAGTCGCGCTGACGCTGCGTCAGTTCATTTTTTATTGCAGTACCGATCAGCTTTTTCATTCTTTCCCTTTTGGAAACATTGTCCGTATTGTCATTTATTTCCGAAAAATATGCGGCAAGCGAAAGCTGCTTTTCCTCCGCTTCACCGATAAGTCTGTACCTGTTGCGCATCAGCATTCCCCCTGTCTTTTACCGAGGAGCCTTGCGGTATCCATACAGTCATAATACATTCCCGTCATGATATTCAGCCTGTTTGTAAGCTCCGCCAGTTTATCAGCTCCTGCCGTTTTCATTTCTGCTTTGAGCAGATTGATCCTTTCCCTGACCCTCATTGCACTTTCGTAATATTCATCGGACCACTGTTTGTATGTCATTGCCGCTCCTTTCCACACGATATGTGTAGCTGTATGTTATAATATTCGGAGACATGATATACAGCTTTTACGGAATTATGGTGTATATCCGCCTCCTGATATTGATTATATACATATTTCAGCCAAAATCAAGTGCTTTTTTTGAACAGGTGCGCCATTGTCGTATAAATTGCACCACAAATAAAAACATTAAAAAAAAATTCTTGAAATACACGTTTCGTGGTGCTATAATGTTATCAATGAACCATTCACATACCGGAAAACCGTATCGGCTTTCCGAAAACGGGGGATACTATGAAAAATTATGTCGGCAGCAAGATCAGAGAATTAAGAAAAAACGCAGGAATGACTCAGTCGGAGCTTGCACTGAAACTTGGCATATCTGCTTCGGCAGTCGGAATGTATGAACAGGGGCGGCGCGAACCCGACGGAGAAATGCTGCTGCGGCTGTGTTCTGTCTTTTCGGTGACGACGGATACCCTCCTCGGCAATACGGAAAATATACAAAAACAGGAAAAACGTGAGGTTTCCGAGGTTTTTGACGAATTTACAGGGCTTTTGTCCTCACAGCAGGGTCTTATGTTTGACGGCGTTCCGCTGAATGACGAGGACAGAAACAAGCTGATAGACGCTGTAAAGGTAGTTGCAGCTATTGCAAGACAGCAGCACAGAAAAAAATCTTTCGGATAAACGGAGATATGCAGATGAAAAATATTGAAGAAAGGGTCAGGTCACTGACAGATAAATACGGCTGCGCAGATCCCGAACGGCTTTGCGAGCAGATGGGGATAACCGTGCTGTCGCTTGATCTTCCCGACAGCGTGAACGGCTTTACCGTCACCATGGAAGATCACAGGTTTATTGTTCTCAATCAGACGCTGGATTATAACTGCCGGAAAATAACGGCAGCTCATGAGCTGGGGCATATCATACTCCACGGCTGTACCAATACCGTCAGATTAAGCGCAAATACCGGTTTCTGCATCAACAGATATGAACGTGAGGCGGACTGCTTTGCGGCTCATCTTCTGCTGATGAATGAAATGAACGAGCTTGAGGGAATGGATTCCGTAACAACGGAGGATCTTTCGCTTTTGACGCATATGCCGAGATCAATGATTGAAAACGCATTTTTCGGGTAAACTATTATTGTCAATGCATAATTCATAATTCATAATGCATAATGGTGCAGGCGGAAAAATATTACGGAAAAGGGAGGGATCGGTATGAAGCTTTTCATAAAACGCGGCGCCGCTAAATCCGACGGGTTCACCGTATATACGGAATCGGGCGAGCCGTGCTGCAATGCCGAAGTAAAAGCCGAGCCCTCTGTAAGAATCACCTTACGGGGAAACGGCGGAGAATTATTATCGACTGTCAGGTACAATACCTTCATGCTGAGTTATTTTTCTGTGCGCTGCGGAAAGCGTATGTATGTTCTCGTGCCGTGTTTCGGCAGGCAGTTTGCTTTTGCGATATACGGAAGTACCTTCCGTTTTGCAGGCAGCCTTGCAAGCGGGAGCTTCTCCATGATAAATTCCGACGGAGAAACCGTCATGACCCAGAAAAAATGCTGGACAGCTCACGGCGACGGATACGAGCTTGATATCCGTGACGAGAAATACGAGGTATTCATGCTTTCGGTCGCCTTATGCGCGGATATCTGTCTTGCTCTCGGAGAAGGAGATGCCGTTGCGACCTGACCGAAGATAAAAAATGAGGGGCAGCTTTTTGCTGCCCCTTTACTGTTTTAAAACAGATATGCTAAATTCGTATCATTGGCAAGATTATCCAGTGAATATAATATGAGTACCGCGTCTGCGCCCTCCTGCTCTGCAAGCAGGGAAATATCCTTCTTGTAATATCTCAGGTCAGCCATGATGATCTCGCTGTAATTCTGCGACAGGAACGGCACTATCGTATGTGCATACGAATCCTTGACCACTACGAGCTTTCCGCCCTTTGCCGCCTTGTTCTTTACCCGTACAAGACTGTGGTTGCCGTCAAGATAGACAGGATATTTGTCATCATTTTCAAGCTGCTTGCGGAAGAAATAACTGTCACCCGTTTTGCTGTCATCACCGTCGGATATCTCTACGGTAACTGAATCAGCAGGCTGATTCCTGTTTTTCCATAATTCCATGCTGTCGGGAGCGACCCACCACAGAGCGCTTTTTGCATATGATGTTCCGTAAAAGCCGCTGACGGTTTCCTTATCGAAATCCTCCTCGGCAACAGGATCATATCCCATTTTTTCTCCGAGCAGACGGTAACATTCATATGCGCCGCCGCTTGTCCAGTGATGGTCTGTTTTGTAATAAAGCTGTCTTTGCTTTGCCTTCTCCGAAAAAGGAACGGTCATATCTGTATATATGATATTGTCCCCGAGCTGAGAAGCAAAGCTGTCTGTAAGCGCCTTGTCGTTGTAGCTTTCATGATTGAACGGCAGCTTGTCGGTATTCACGCTGCCCGAGGAGGGGATCACCGTCATATATACCGGAACAGGGGAGGAATCCCCGAATTCCCTGATAAAGCCGGCGTTTTTGCCGAGCTGCCCGCCGTCCTTGGTCGGCTTAGGGAAGAGATAGCCGTCCTTTCCGAGATAAATGCCCTTTTCGCCGTTTCTGCCGCTGACAAGCTCATAATCGGCGCTCAGTCCGACATAGAAGTTTCTCAGCGGAACATGGTCGGACATATATGTGTCAAGCTCCTTCTGGAATTTTCCGTCCATCACCGTCTGAACGGTAAGCTCCGGAAAATCGGCAAGCTTTTTCTTTTCCTGCGGAGAAAAATCCGCTTTCGGAAGAGCAAAATACAGCGCCATAAAGGTGAATATGAATCCGCAGAATATAAATGCAGGAAGATAACCGAGAGCCTTTTTTATTTTCATCTGTATTATCCTCCCTCAGAATTTGAAGTACAAAAACGGATTGTAGCTGCTGCTGACAAGCGACGAGGTACAAAGCAGAAGCGCAAGTATGCACCCTGCGTTATCCGCTGCATAAAGCACAGGTTTGCTCTTTATCTTATGATAAAGTGTGGTGATGAGCGGAGTAGAGATAATGCCTGCCGCGATGAGAAGCGGAATATATGAAATGACCGTCGGTATTATATCTCCCGACATCATAAAGCCGTCCGATCCGAACATACGGGCAATGAACGTACCCATCTCGCCCATATCCTCGAAATAGAAGATGACCCAGCCGAATACGAACAGAAAAATTGAATACAGATGCGCTATGGCGGCAGGAGCTTTTTTCAGCAGTCTGAGCAGGAATATCTTTTCCAGCATCAGCAGTACGCCGAAATATACGCCCCAGAGGATAAAATTCCAGCTTGCGCCGTGCCACAGTCCCGTCAGGAACCATACCACTCCGATATTTATGATCTGTCTGCCAAGACCCTTTCTGTTTCCGCCGAGAGGGATATATACATATTCACGGAACCATGTTCCGAGGGAAATATGCCATCTGCGCCAGAATTCGGTAATGCTCTTTGAAATATACGGATAATCGAAGTTTTTCATGAATTCAAAGCCGAACATTCTTCCAAGACCTATTGCCATATCGCTGTATCCGCTGAAATCAAAATATATCTGGAAGGTATAGGCTATGATCCCGACCCATGCGCCCACAGCGCCGCCGGAAGCTCCGCTGTCGCGCACTGCGTCCCAGAGATTGCCCATTTCATTTGCAATAAGTATTTTCTTTGACATTCCCACAAGGAAGAGCTTTACGCCCTGAGTGAACTGTTCAAGAGTTTCGCGGCGTTCCATAAGCTGCTGGGCAACGTCCTCGTAACGGACGATAGGACCTGCGATAAGCTGAGGGAACAGTGAAACATATGTGCCGAAGGTTATGATATTCTTCTGCACCTTTACCGTATTCCTGTATACGTCTATGGTATAGGACATTGTCTGGAAGGTATAGAAAGAAATACCGATCGGCAGAGATACCTGCAAAACGGGAATATTCAGGAACGGCAGTACGAAATTAAGCGTTTCGCCGATAAAGCCTATGTATTTGAAGAAGCCTAAAAGCCCTAAATTAAGAATTATTGATATTATGAATATAGCTTTGGTCAGTTTCTTTTTCTCACGGTTTATGCCTATCAGAACTCCTGCCGTGTAGTTTATCACTATGGAAACGAGCATCAGCAGGACAAGCATGGGTTCGCCCCATGAATAGAATACAAGGTCAACGATAAACAGGGTCAGGTTCCTGAATTTCCTCGGGGTGATATAATAAAGTATCAGTACCGCCGGAAGGAACATGAATAAAAATATAAGACTGGAAAAAATCAATACTATACCCCACTCTCACAGCTGATATATCATCTCATAACAAGGCAGGATGCTGAGATCTCCTTCACGGTTTTCATAGAAGCCGTCATGCGTTTGCTTTGAATATCTTTACGATATTATCAGCATCTTCTGCAAGAACAAGATATACTGTAAGACCGTCCGTTTCAACTGATGCATTCTCGATCATCTGCAGCTGATCGGGGTTATAATTCTTTGTTACATTGATCTTGGACTGACGCTCGTTTTCAAGCTTTTCCTTGATCTTCTCGGCAGCGGTTTCGTCCTTTGCCTTTATAATAATGATCTCTGTCTGATCCTTGCCTTCGGTGCATACCGCGCCGGCGAAATCGTCAACGTCATCAGCTTCGATACCGAAGTTCCTCTTGAGTCTTGCAAGAGTAAAGTCGGACATATCCGACGGGAGCTTAGCCTCTGCCTTTACCTTTTCAAAAGCTGTCTTGAATGCTGAGCTGTCTGTTTTATCGGAGCTGCCGCTTTCGGTTTTGCTTTCGGTACTGCTCTCGTCTGCGGAAGCCTGAGCGGAGCTTTCTGTTTTTGATTCAGCGGAAGAAGTCTTATTGCCGCTGTCCCCTCCGCAGGCGCAAAGTGTGACCGCGATAGCAGCCGCTGCCAGAATAATAGCTAATTTTTTCATTCCTGTTTCCTCTCTTTCTTCAGATCACTGCGCGTCATTAACGTGACGCTTGAGATATTCAGCCCACTGCTCGCAGCCTGCGTCTGAAAAATGCAGACCCATTGCGGTGGGGTCGCTGCAATAGGAATATACCAGATTTCCGCGTCCGTCATCAACGGCGGAAGCTACGTTCATATATCTGTAGCCTCTCTGCGCGCAGACCGCCTTTATTTTTTCGTCAAACCGGGCGATCGTGCGGTTATTGAGGTCGCGCATCTGCATATCCTCAAGCATCGGGGTGACCGATTCTACATACAGTACGGCGTCGGGACAAGCCTGTGTTATCCTCGAAGTCATGGTTTTCATGCTTTCTACCGCGCCGTCAACACCGTAAAGACCGATATCATTCATGCCGAGCATAATGAATATCTTTTTTGCCCCGATACGTTTCAGTCCCTCGGGGATAGTATATTTCACTCCGTTATACCACGGGTGGACATTATCGGGAGCATTGAGATCCCACAGTCCGTTCGTATATCCAAGACTTCCCGCGCAAAGAAAATCCGCCTTGCCCAGCGCGCCGTAATCCTCGGCATAATACGAAAGCTTCAGAGTCACGCTGTCGCCTACGAATACTGCATCGTCAAACCAGCTTGCGCCGACTCTTGTTCCTGTCTGGGCAGGCTCGGTTTTTTCCTTGGGCTTGCTGCTTTCCTGAGCTTTGCTTGTTTCCCTGGGCTTGCTGCTTTCGGGGGCAGGCTTTACGGATTCAGGCTCAGGCTGGACGCTGCTTTCCGGCTCGGAGGATTCTTCTTCCTGTACGGAGGATTCGGGTTCGGGCTGAACGCTTGTTTCCTCGCTGACCTCCGGTTCGGAGGATTCCTCCTGCTTTGATTCAGCGGAGCTTTCAGGCTTTGAAGCTTTTGACTCTGGTTTTGATGATTCCTTTTTTGAGCTTTCCTTCTTGGAAGATTCCTGTTTTTTGGATTCTTCCTTTTTGGAGGATTCCTTCTTTGAGGATTCCTCTTTTTTTGAGGATTCCTCCTTCTTTGAGGATTCTTCTGCCGCGCTGCTCTGAGTTTCATCTAATGCCGATTGCGAGCTTTCGACGGGTTTCGCAGACGAAGAAGCTGTATCCTCCGGCTTATTGCAGGCGCAAAGTACAGCTGCTGCGAGCAACACTGCCAATAATAATTTTTTCATAAAGCTTATCCTTTATACTCAGGCTTCAACATTTGCCTTGAGATAGTCAGCCCAGACCTTGCAGCCCTCATCTGTGAAATGAAGACCCATTGCATCGGGGTTATCGTCTGACGGCGGATCGCCGCAGTATTCATATACAAGATTGCCGTTTCCGTCGTCAACAGCGGAATAAACGTCAAGATATTTGTAGCCTTTTTCCGCGCAGATAGTCTTGAGTTTTTCATCAAATGCCCTGATATTTTCATTATTCAGATCGCCGAGAGAGTTGCCTGCGACCATAGGAGTAACGGATTCTATATAGAGAACTGCGTCGGGGCAGTTAGCGGTGATCTTATCTGTAAGCTTTATCATATTGTCGGCAGCCTCGTCAACGCCGTACAGACCGATATCGTTCATGCCGAGCATTACGAAGATCTTTTTGGGGTTAATAACCTTACAGCCCTCGTCAACGGTATATTTTTCTCCCTCATAAACAGGATGGACATTATCCTCGGCGTCTATATCCCAAAGAGCGTTTGTATAGCCAAGACTTCCGGCGCAAAGGAATTTTGCCTCACCGAGATCGCCGCCCTCTGCATAATAGGAAAGCTTGAGCGTTACGCTGTCACCTACGAATACCGCATCATCAAACCATGATGCATCAACGGGTGTTCCTGCCGGAGCTGATGATTCCTTTGATTCTTCCTTACTGTCCTCTGTTTTGCTTTCGGCAGAGCTTTCGGTCTTGCTTTCATTTGCAGAAGAATCGGAAGAAGCCTGCGGGCTGGCTGCTGATGTTTCAGCGGGCTTGCTGTTTTCCGGAGCCTTGTTACAGCCTGCTGCTGCCGCTGCTGTAAGCATAACTGCTGCAAGTATCAACGCTTTGATTTTCATATTTCTTTTCCCTCCATAGTTTTTTGTTCATTCTGCCTTCGGGCAGAGCTTTCATAATATCATGTAAAAATCCATGACACCAATCTTTATTTTAACCTATGAAAAAATCAAAGTCAACCGCAAACGGGCAATTATTCATCGGTCATTCCTACGATAAATACTGCATTTTTACTCATCATTTTGGAGGATATTCCGGAGCTTCATAAAAGTTCCGCCCGTACCGCGAACAGTATTGCTCCATTCGGAAAATATTATCTAAAAAACTATTGACAAATCTCCCGTTTTATGATACTATAAATAGGCAGTCAATTCATAATTTTTTTTGGTCCGGTAGTTCAGCTGGTTAGAACGCTAGCCTGTCACGCTAGAGGTCGACGGTTCGATCCCGTTCCGGATCGCCATTTGCCTCTCTTTAACAGAGAGGCAAAAAATATGCTGGTATAGCTCAGTAGGCAGAGCGCATCCTTGGTAAGGATGAGGTCACCAGTTCGAATCTGGTTATCAGCTCCAAAAAAACATAGAAAACAAGCGGCTTTCGGGTGATAACGAAAGCCGCTGTTTTTGTTATATGCCGACTTTTCCGACCATTTTTCCGACCAAAACAGAAATTATTTTTATTATGTGAACAAATTTCAATACAAACCACAAAAAATGAGGGTGCAGCTTTTAACACTGTACCCTCTTATTTTATGCCTGTTTTCTCAAATCCGAGTAGATATTTGAAAGTTGTTCAGCATTCTCTTTTTGTCGGTCTCTGAGATCGTGAACATATCTGTTTGTAACTTTTAACGATGAATGACCGAGCATTTCAGAAACGGTTTTTACATTAACGCCACTATCAAGCATATAAGTTGCAAAAGTATGTCGGAGAGCGTGCAGCTTAATGTGTGGCAGATTATTTCTTTCAAGAAAATCTGAAAACATTTCTGTCGGGACAGTCGGGCTTATAATTTTACCGTCAACAGATGTGAATACAAATCCTTTCTGAGGGTTGTTTTCTCCATGCCAAGCCGAGCCAAGCTCAAGCCGCCTCTGTACCTGATACGTTTTCCATTCCTGCAAATAGGATGCACATTCAAGAGATAAAGCCTCAGATCGACTTTCGCCGTTTTTGGGACATTTGGTTTTTGTTTCCTCGCCTTTTTTCTTGTAAGCGGACTTAGAAATTTCGATAGTACCGTTACCAAAATCAATATCTGACCATTTAAGAGCTGTTGCCTCACAGCGGCGAATCCCTGTTGTCAGATATAGCCAAATCAACGCACGAAACATAACTTTTACCGACAATACAGACAGCGGCTTTTTGTAGTAAACTTCATTATCAAGAGCCGTGAGCATTTTTCCGAGTTCCGCTTTATCATATACTATTGTCTTTTGTTTCTGTACTGTCGGAATAGTTAGTCTGTCAGTAGGCTTTTTATCAATCAATTCAAGCCTGTACGCCTCTGTAAAGACACTTTTCAGCATATTGCAATATCTTTGTACTGAGGACGCTGCAAGCGGCTTTGTAGGCTTATTATCAAGCCTTTTATAACTGCCGTCTATCAAGCTATTAATTATCCGTTGAAGCTGCTGCACCTTTATTTCAGCTATTGGAATATGACCGATAACGGGATTGAAAATATTAGTCAGCGTGGAAACATAATTATCAAAGACTGTCGGTGAAAGAGTGTTTTTCTTGTTTTCAAAGTAGATCGGCAGGAAATCAGCAAATTTTATTCGTCCGTCAAACTCTCCTGCACCGTTCAAAAACTTTTCTTTGTATTCAAATTCAAGTTGTTCAAGTTTAGCAGCAAGCTGTTTTTCGGTGTAACGCTTATCAATTTTCCAAGTGAAGTATTTACGAATTTTTCTTCCTTTTACATCCCGACCGAGATCAACCGTAAAATAAAACGAATCGCCTTTGCGTTTGTATGACATTATTTTTCACCGTCCTTTTGAGATTCAAGAATTAACTGTTTTTTTCTTTGATACTCTTCAATTTCTGCTTGAAACAAATTATTAGCCATTTCTACTATTTTTTGGGATAATTCATAATTCATGAAACGCATATCATGTTCTTGTATTTTTATTTCCTCAAGAATAAGTTCCTTTTCATCATTATTATCATTTGACAAATATTCATCTTGAAGACCTTGAATTTCTTCAAGGCATTTGTATTGACTTAATAGAATATCCATAAGTGAAAAATCATCGTTATTGCAATAGTCATTAGTAACCAACTCAATATAATCCCAAAAAATTTCTGTTTGAATGACATAACAATCAGTATGAATTAAAGAATGAAAGTTCTTAACTGTTTTATCTGATAATCCTGTGTAATCACATATTGACCGTATTTCTTGATTATTTGTCCGAACGTCTGTCCTTCCAAGCAAAAAATCTGTTGAGGTGTTAAATAAATCAGCAATTTTAACAAGCGTGTCAAAATCCGGTTGACTTTTTCCAAGTGTCCAATTTCCAACTGATTGACGTGTAGTGTTTAGTTGCTCTGCAAGAGAAATCTGCTTTGTTTCCGATGATTCTAAAAGTGATCGCAGCCGTGAAGCAAAAAGGGAATTATAGGTGTCCGTTTTCTCTTTTGGCTTTCGACCTACATTTTTCTTTACATCTGACATAAAAAGCCCCCTATTAGACAAAACTATTTGTCAATTATAAATATCAAGACAATATTGCTTGACGTTCATTTTCTTTTTTGCTATAATAATATTAGCAAAGATAATTTTGCTTGTCAATAGAAAAGAAAATAATATTTTACACAAAAGAATGGGGGTGACTTAATGAAAAATCTTGCAGTACTCACTGAAAAGGAAAAGGCGGTAATCATTGCAAGGCGTGAGTATATGAAGGAGTGGCGAAAGAGAAATCCTACAAAGCAAAAGGAATACTCAGATCGCTATTTTGCCAAACTTGCGGATAATAAGCCACAAACAAGAGAATAAAAAAGCCGCCTGATCTGCTGCAACAGACCAAACGGCGAACAAAGCACGAACACAGACAACCGACCAAGCCGCTGTTTAATGCTTTTTTATATTATATCACAGCAGCGGCGAAATAGAAAGGGGAAAAAATGGCAGAAATAAAAATCGAGTACGAAAAAGTCACAATTCCAACCATGATGTCAATTCCTGAGCTGCACAAAACTTTCGGAATATCGGAGTTGACTATTCGTAAATGGTTGAGGGCTGGACTAATCCCTCATATCGAGTGTGGTAAAAAATGGTTAGTCAATGCCGCTGTTTTTGCACGGTTTTTAGGGGTTGAGGAATCACAGCAACCGCAGACGGAGACTGCAAGCATTGTCAAAACATCCGCAAAATCTCCAAGCCCGAAAGTTATTATCATTTAACTAACGGGGGTGCAAGTATGAGTGAACAACTAAACAGCGATACAGCTAAATATCATCAGGTCGAGCCATACGCCACAATTCTTTCAGCTATTGGAAACGGCCGCAAGAACGCACGACACAAAAGGCAATTAGTCAGATTGACGGGGATGAACGAGAGAGCTTTGAGGAAAGCTGTCGAACATCTACGGAGACAGGGCATTGTTATCATTTCAGACGAAAACGGCTATTATTATCCGCAGACGGCAGACGAGCTTGAGAATTATGTCAGGATGGTATCCAAGCGAGCGAGAAGCACATTCTACACGCTCAAATCCGCACGGCAGATGTTGAAAGCAATGCAAGAAATGCAATGAATAAAAAAGAGCCGCTGCCCTTTACGGCGGCGGCAAGGGTATTTCACGAATTTCAAAAATCATAAAAAAGGGGATGAGAGAAACGGCAGGAAAAAAATCTTTTATTATGTATTACGATTATCGACAGCATTTTGATTATTTGACAGATTTACAACTCGGTCAATTAGTTCGATCTCTGTTTGATTATGAAATAGACCGGGTTGTTCCTGAATTTTCTGAGCCTATAATGAAAATGTGCTTTTCCTTTGTTCAATCGAATCTTGACCGAGATATGCAAAAATATATCGAAAAATGCGAAAAAAACGCTGAAAACGGCAAAAAAGGCGGACGACCGCCCAAAATTGAACAACCTGACACTTCTTATGATAATCAAAGTTGTTATCAGTCGTCATTGGATGATGGAACTGCACAAAAGAAAAAGCAATTCTATGACAGAATAAACCGAATGGATAATCAATAAAGCGAAAAAAACCGAACGGTTTATTCGATAACCCAAAACAACCCGATACGATATTGTTACGATACGATATTGTAATGGTTACGCAAAAGAAACTATATTGCTAATGAAACGAAAAAGGAAAAGCAACGCTTAGGAAAGGGGAAATGCAAAAGGGGGAAACCTCAAAACGTACACACCGTTAAAAAATCAAAAAAGAAAGCAACTGAAAGGAAGTTATTGATATGTACGAGATAATTTTACTCACACCGCCGGAACGCATAAATAAACAAACGCTTTTATATGCAGTTGTAAACAGCAGTAATGAGATACTTTGTAAATTCCGCTGTTTACAATTAGCAGCTGATTTTGTCCGTTATGTAAACGGCGGTGATCTTTTCGATGAATCAAGAGAATATCTATTAACCACAGCAATATATGAATATAGCAAACTCATAAAACCTCATAAAACCGCAGAAGAAAAGGGGTGCAGTCTTGATTGAAAATGAAGTCGTAATATCTGCACTGCTGACAGAGCCAACAATCGGTAAAGCCGCTGAAAAATGCGGCTTATCACAGCGGCAAATATACGAGCGGATGAAACAACCTTCATTCAGACAGGAATATAACAGGGCAAAACGACAAGTTTTAGAATCAGTTACAAACGCATTACAAAGCCGTCTGACAGCGGCAACGGAAACAGCAATACAGATTATGCAGGACAAGGAAACCAGCCCACAAACACGCCTGAGCGCTGCAAATTTGATATTTAATCAATGCCAAAAGCTGACCGAAACTGTTGATGTTCTTGATCGGCTTGAAAGTCTTGAAAAATGGCTGGGAGTTGAACAGAATGAGTAGCATTCAGAGCCGTTTGAAAAGGCTTGAAAGAATACAAGCAAAAAAGCCGCCTGTTGATTTATTCGGGCAATATTACGATGAATTGACCGAGACGGACAAAATTCGATATATGCGTTACGCATACGAGAAAAATTATAAAAGCCTTAAACATTGTGAGAAGCTTGAAAGTCAGGTACAAGGGACGCTGCATTTTGTTTGTTCATCAAAAGACTTTGGAATTGATCTTGACGATGATCTTTTCACAGTCCTTGCAAGAAGTCTTGAATTGAATATGTGACACAAAACACCGTCAACGGATAATGCCGCTGTCGGTGTTTTTTAAATTTTCCCCACTATAAAAAGGGCTATTTTTCCGACCAATTTTTCCGACCATTTTTCCGACCAAATAATTTATTTTAATAAAACGCTATGATTTGAGATTATTCAAAATATCATCAAAAGCCGCTAATAATCGGCGTTTTGAGCTGTTAGTGTATATAATGATTTTTTACAAATATGTTCTCCCCTTTATTGGTAAGGATGAGGTCACCAGTTCGAATCTGGTTATCAGCTCCAGAAAAATACAGTGTTTATGCGGTTTTCAGATTTTGAGAGCCGCATATATTTTTTATCATTTAAAAAAGTACAGACAGAAGTACAGACATCTGAAAAATACAGACGATAGAGCGGCTATCTTTGTATAAAACTTTATTTGAATAATTTGCTTATTGTATTTCTGTAAAAAACAGCATATAATATAATTGACAGAACCCGACACGCCTCTCAACGATGCGTAACACGTCGGGTCATTTAATTATATGGATGATTATTATGGAACTGAAAGACTATCAAGGATTGGAGCAAAATATTGCTTGACACCAGACAGTTTCTAAAATTATAACAAACATACGAAAAGCGCAGCAGCTATCCATTGAGGTCAGCCGCTGCCTCTT
>CACYWT010000044.1 GCA_902778175.1 uncultured Ruminococcus sp.
CGCAGACCTCTGAGCTTGACCTGATTGTCCATTCTGCCCATGAAATATATCTTTCCGTCCTTGCCCCAGCGAGCAAGATCTCCGCTGCGGTAAGCAGGCATTCCGTTATAGGTTATGAATTTCTCGCTGTTGAGCTTTTCATTGGCAACATAGCCTCTGCCTACACATTCGCCGAGAATGGTAAGCTCACCGGGAACATCGGCAGGAAGCTCATGATCCGCCTTATCCAGCATAACGACCTTTGTATTGCACAGCGGCTTGCCGATCGTGATCCTGTTTGATGTGAGATAATCTATCGAGGTGGTTATCGTGGCTTCGGTAGGACCGTAGCCGTTGTGTATCTTTGCGGTGATGCCTGCGCGGCGCATTTTGTCGTAAAGCGGAGCAGGGAATGCTTCTGCGCCGATGTCGATAGCCTTCATCCGGCAGAGGACCTTTGCGACCTGCGGCACATCAAGCATATTATTCATATAGGACGGCGTACATTTCATTACATCTACGCCATGCCTCTGCATCATTTCTGCCAGGAGAACAGGGTTGTTGATCTCCTCCTCCGTCGCCATTGCAACAGTACCTCCATGATACAGACCAAGGCTTTCCTCCAGCACGGATACGTCGAAGGTAAGCGCCGCAAGCGCCAGTGATACCGTCATATTATCGACAAATTCGCAGGACTGAACATTGATCGGATCGTGGTGCGTGAAATTGACAAGAGAATGATGCTCGATCATAACGCCCTTGGGCTTTCCCGTTGATCCTGATGTATAAATGCAGTAGCAGAGGTTTTCCGGCTTTACTCCCGTTTCGGGATTATCGGTCTTATCGCAGCAGAGCATTTCCTCCATAGTGTGTACCATTACTCCTGCGCCGCCGAACAAATCCCTGCGCTCTGCGGCAATAGCTGCAGTCGTGACTAAATGCTTTGCTCCGGAATTTTCAAGAATATAGGATACGCGGTCATCGGGGTAATCGGGCGCAAGGGGCATAAAAGCTGCTCCTGATTTGAGGATACCCTCACGGGCTGCGTAAGCATAAACCGTTCTCGGCATCATTACGCCCACCATTTCATCGACCTGAACTCCGCCGTCTATAAGACTGTGAGCCACACGGTTTGCGTTTTCATTCAGCTCAGTATATGTAAGACTGACATTATCGGCAATGACAGCCGTTTTGTCCGGGTGCTTTGCCGCCTGAGCCTCAAAGAGCTTATTACAGGTGGTATAGGGTATTTCGACCTCTGTTGCATTGAAGGAATCAATGAGCTTTGCTGCCGCACTCGTCATAACGGAAACTTCACTGAGCTTATCCTTTTCGATAAACTGAGATGCGGTCTTTTCCATGCAGGCAACAAAACCGCGCATAAACGCCTCGGAATAACGATCCGAACGGTAATCGCAGGCAAACATGACCTTGCCCTTCCTTATTGCGACATTAATATTAAGTGGAGCTTTTGCGTCACTGAGTTTCAGTGAGATGATCTCCGCATCATATCCGCCGATGCTTGTGAAGGCAAATCCTTCTCCCTGATATGCGAACATAATGTCTGCGGGAATATCATAAGCCCGTGAGATCTCGGCAAAGGAATAGATATCATTTTCCATACTGCCGATAAGCTGTTCTCCGGTCGCTTTTACAAGCTCGGATATTCTTACATCACCCTCCAGCGAGCAGTAAACAGGGAAGGTCTTTACAAGCATGGTAACAGCCCGGGAAAGACGGGAATCGTTTCTGCCGTTATATATAGTCGTATAAACCGCTTCGTTCTTGTAATTATATTTTGCCAGAACGAATGCAAATACCGAATTAAAGAATGCATTCAGAGTAACGCCCTGCTTTTCGCACCATGCTTTTACTGCGGAAAGACCGATCGTTGAGGGCACCTTAAACTGTCCGGAGGATCTTTCCTTTCCTTCGACGTCCCTTGACGGCAGGAAATCGGAATCTGTGCCGTTGAAAAGCCTGTCATAATATGCCTTCGCCTTTTCATAGCTGTCGCTGCTGCGGGCCTTTTCCTCCGCAAGAGCCGCCTCAAAGCCGGTGTAGCTCTCTGTTTCAAGTACAGCTCCGCCATAGGCTGCATTTATATCCTCAATTATGACAGCTTCACTCGTTCCGTCACAGATGATATGGTGAAATTCAAGATAAAGATAATTGCCCTCTTTAGTCCTGAATATCTTTATGCGATACAGACGGCTTTCAACAAGCCCGAACGGCTGAACAATATCATCGGGCAGCCTGTCTGTTTCTATCAGATCGACAACAGGAGCCGCGCTGTCGTTCCTGCGCGCACGGATATCTCCGCTGTCATTCAGGAACAGCTCCGTTTTTATATAAGGATGAGCGTTTACCATCGCTTCGGCTGCGGATTTCAGCTTATCGGTATCGACCTCGTCCGCAAGCCTGAACAGGAACGGGATATTGTATGTGGTAGATTCGGGATTGGCAACACATTCAACAAAAATGCCGCTCTGAGTCTGCGTGATCGGATAATCGTCCTGCAGCCCGAAGCTCTCCTCAGATTCGCTTTCAGCAAAGAATGTTTCAAGAGAACTGACTGTATTGTGTTCACGAAGATCCTTGATGGTAACGGGAACGCCAAATGCTGCAGAAAGCATAACATTCAGCTTGATAGCTCCGATCGAGGTAAGTCCTGCGTCGAATATATCGTTTGTGATACCGAAAGCAGTAGTTCCGATGACATTTGCAATGCAGTCGAAAATGGTTTTCTGGATCTCATTCTGCGGCGGAACTGTGTTTTCGGCTTTCTTTTCCGGCTTGGGCAGAGCGCGCTTATTGACCTTCTGATTCTGATTCAGGGGAATACGGTCTATCTGCATCGTGACCGCCGGAACCATATATGCAGGCTTATCCTTTTTGATAAATTCCGCAAGAGCGTCAATATCCACCGGTTCATCAGAAACAATGTAAGCCGCAATATACTTGCCGCCGCCTGTTTCGTCAAACGCCTGAACGGTAGCGTCCTTTATGCCGGGGAATTTACGGATAATGCCCTCTACCTCAGTCAGCTCAATACGGAAGCCCCTGACCTTGACCTGTCCGTCGTTCCTTCCGATAAAGTCCATGATTCCGCCTCTGAGAATACGGACAATATCTCCCGTTCGGTAAGCCTTTTCATATCCGGGATCATCTGAGAACGGATTGCGTATAAATACCTCTGCGGTCTTTTCGGGACGGTTCAGATATCCTCTGCTGACCTGATGACCGGCGACAACAAGCTCGCCCGGAATACCAAACGGCAAACGGTTCATATTCCTGTCAACGACATACTGTTTCATATTCCAGTTCTGCTGACCAAGGGGAACACGCCTGTATAGCTTGTCAACAATATAAATATGCGTACAGATAGTACACTCGGTAGGACCGTAAGCATTGAGAAGACGGAAGTGCGGAGCAGCAACAGGCACAAGCTTTTCTCCGCCTACAATAAGAACATACGGATACTCAGCATCAGGGAACAGATCTGCAAACTGTCTTCCCACCTGAGTTGTCATAAAGGCGTGTGTGATCTTATTTGCATAGAAATAGTCCTTTATCGCAACAAGATCAAGACGAATTTCCTCGTCTATGATATGGAGCTGACCGCCTGAGAGAAGCACAGGATACATTTCTATCATATGAGCGTCAAAGCCATAGCTTGCATAACCTGATGCGCGGCTGTTTTCATTAAATTCCTGTCCTTTTATATAAATATCACAGAATGCGCAAATATTACGGTGCTCTAACATTACACCCTTGGGAACGCCGGTAGAACCTGATGTATAAAGCAGGATAAACAGGTCGTCCGGCGAGGGATCTTCTGTTATCCTTTCAGCATCCGGAAGCGACGGTATCTCATCGGTATAAAGGACCGGTCCGGTATAACCCGGAAGCTTTTCCATAAGACTGCGTTCAGCGATAAGATATTTTGCATCGGCATCTTTTATCATGAATTCAAGACGCTCGGACGGATAACTCGGATCAAGCGGCTCATAGCCTGCGCCTGATTTAAGTATACCCAGAGCGGCGATGGGCATATACCCGCATCTCGGGATAATAACAGAAACCGCCTGATTTTTTCCTACTCCCTTACTTTTAAGGAACGAGGCGATATTCTCGGTTATGCGGTCAACCTCCCTGTAGGTATAGGAGCGGTCAAGGTAGACAACTGCGATATTATCCGGCGTTTTCTCAGCCTGACGGCGGAAAAGCGTTACTATATCAGTCACCTCATAATCATGAGGATTATTGTTGACTGCTTCAAGCAATGCCTCAGTCTGATCATCAACGAGCATGATCTCAGCGGTGTTTTCCTTTTCCGAGAATTCGATAAGCGCGCGTTCATAGGTTTCAAGCATATCCTCCATGAAGCCCTCGGTAAATAAATCGTTATCATAGGAAATATGATATCTGAGCCTGTCGCCGTCGGGGTAAATGATAAATTCAAGCTTTGCTTTTTCTTCCTCAAAGACAAGCGGCACATTCTCAGCCTTATCTCCGCAAAAATCAAATACACTGCCGTTTGTCATTGTACTTTGGTAAACGAACAGAACATCGGCGGTAATTCCGAGATCGTGGCTGATCTCCGCAAAGGAGTAAACATCATACTGAAGACTGTCCGCAAGCTGTTTGCCGACATTTCCGATATAATCGGCAGCATTGGCGCTGTCAAACTTGCATAATACGGGATATGTGCGGACAAACATTGAAATGCTGTCCCTGAAACGGGGATCGTTTCTGCCGCTGTTTATAGTAGTAAATACAGCGTCCTCTTCCCTGCCGCAGTATTTTCCGAGGAGCCAGCCGAACACAGCGGTACAGAATGCGTTTTCACTGACATTGTGCTCTGCGCAATAAGATCTTATTACAGCGGCGATATTGTCCTTTCCGACCCGGTTGAGCACACCGCTGTCACGCTGCTGATCGTCCGAAAGAACATCACCGATCGGCAGACAGTCGCTGTCCACACCGTCAAGAAGGTAAGTATAGAATTTTCTGGACGCCTTATAATGCGCGCCTGAACGCAGCTTCTTTTCTGTCAGAGCTGCTTCATAGCCGCTGTATTTTTCGGGAGCAAGCCCTTCTCCGTCATAAGCCGACGTGATATCGCGGAGAAGTATTTTCTTTGATTCGCCGTCGAATATGATATGGTGAATATCGAAGAACAGATATTTTCCGCTTCCGGATATGATAATGCTGAAACGGTACAGCTTTTCGTTTTCTATTTCAAACGGCTTTACAAGACCGGACGCTATATCTTCAATACAGCCGCAGGAGATCTCTGTTATTTCACTTTCATCAAAGCTTCTGCCGCTCCTTCTCTGTCTGATATCTCCCTTGCTGTCAATAAACATTTCTGTCATCAGGTAAGGGTGAGCGTTCACCGCTTTAGCGATCGCAGATTTCAGTCTTGATATTTCTATTCCGTTTCCAAGCTTCAGAAGAGTGGGGATATTATAGATAGTGCTGTCCGGATGTGAAGTCGTTTCAAAGAATATACCCTCCTGAGTCTGTGTTATAGAATAATCGTCAAAGATCTCAAACTCCTCGGGATTGTCGGACGACAATGCGGTGATAAAGCTCTCCAGCTTTTTGACGGTATCATTATCTCTCAGATCACGGATCTGCACATTGACGCCAAATGCGTCGCTCAGCTTTATACTGAAACTTACACTGTTAAGAGATGTCAGACCCGCAGCAAACAATTCGGTTTCAATGCCGAGATCCTTATTTCCCAGAACCTCTGATGCAATATCGAAAATCCGCTGCTGCATTTCATTCTGAGGAGGAGTTGATTTCTTCTCATCGATCGTCAGATCGGGCAGTCGCTTTATATCCGTCTTGCCGTTCGGAGTTACGGGCATTTCGTCCATCTGCATATAAGCAGCAGGGACCATATAATGCGTCAGATGCTTTTTAAGCTCATCACGAAGAGCATCAATGTCGATTTTTGTATCTGCCGTAAAGTATGCGCAAAGATTATCCTGACCGCCAAGCCTGCGTATGATGACCGCAGCCTTTTTGATATGCTCCTGAGCGGCTATAAGCTCCTCTATTTCGGAAAGCTCTATGCGCAGGCCACGCAGCTTGACCTGACTGTCAAGTCTGCCGAGAATAAAGACATTCCCGTTTTTATCGAATTTTGCATAGTCGCCTGTACGGTACATTCTCTGACCGTTATACTCCACAAAAGCCTCTGCTGTTTTTTCGGGAAGATTGCGGTATCCCTTTGCAACACCGGCGCCGCCGACATAAAGCTCTCCGGTCACACCGAACGGAGCCGGATCGCCGTATTTGTCAACAATGATCTCGCTGTAATTAAGCAGCGGTCTGCCGACTGTAACATATTCCGCATCGGTCAGATCGGCGGCGTTGCAGGAAACTGTTATCTCAGTCGGACCGTAGGTATTGACTATCCTGATACCGGACGAACAAGCCCTGATTGCATTTCTGAGAGAAACAGGATAGCCTTCGCCTCCCGACATAACAAGTCTGCAATTTGCCAGCGCGTTTCTGAACGGCTCATATTCCATATACTGCTGAAGGCGCGAGGGAGTAGCGTTAATACAGTCAACTCCGTACTTCTTCATCAGCTCCGCAAGCAGACGGGGATCATTCATTTCATCTTCAGAAGCAAATACAAGCGTTTTACCGTTGCAGAGCGCAGCGGTATGCTCCTTGAATGACATATCAAATGATACTGTCGTAACAGACAGATAGGTTTCAGTATTGTTTTTAAGGAAGTGTATATGTGTGTTTGCCTGATGCGGCATAAGATAGTTACAGATACCGATATGGCGAAGCATAACGCCCTTCGGCTTTCCGGTAGATCCGGAGGTATAGATCATATATGCAAGATCGTCGCCGCTGACGTCTGCGCCCGGATCGGAGGTGTTTTCACCGGTGATGACCGAAGAAACATCGACCGCATTATAAGATGCGTAATCTTCCAGCTTACCGGCGGTGGTGATAATACACGCAGCGCCGCTGTCCTCTATGATGGAACGGATACGGTCAGCCGGATACTGCGGATCACAGGGAATGAACGCAGCGCCCGCCTTGTTCACGCCGAACATACAGCTGAAAAAGCAGCTTTCTCTCGGCAGCAGCAGAACGACGCTGTCGCCTGTCTTTATGCCCATATCAATAAGATTATGAGCGGCAATATTTGCGCTTTCGTTCAGCTCACGATATGTCATCGTCTTATCCTTTGCGATAAGCGCAGTCTTATCCGCATTTTCATTCGCGCTCTTTTCAAACAGCCTGTGCAGCAGTACAACGGGTATTTCAGCATTTGCAGATGAAGAAAATCTTTTCAGTACCTTTTTCTGCAAAGCAGGCATATCAAGCGCCTGACGGACAGTAACGGACTGATCGCCGCAAAGCGCTTGTGCAGTGCTTTGGAACTGCTCGATAAAGTTTCCGATAACGGCATCATCGAACAATTTGCCCGAATATTGCAGATAGCAGTTTATTTTATCCGCGCCGACCTGCATAACAAGGTTGATATCCTTTCCTGAGCTCTGCAAACGGTAGGAGGTGTTGAGCGTAACGCCGTTTTCGCTGAAAGAATTCTGAACGGGTATGTAGTTTATGCCAAGATCGGACAGCAGACTGCGTGATTCATCTCTGCTGCCGGAAAACTCGGACACAAGGCGGTCAAAGGGGCAGGAGGACTCCTTGATATATTCAGAAACAGCCTCCTTGACCTCACAGATATAATCGTCCGTCATTTTTGTCCTGACAGGTTTAAGCCTGAGAAGAGCATTGTTTACAAACATACCGATCGTATTATGGGTATTGCCGTTACGGGTGTTGACCGGCACACTTATAACAATATCATCCGACGCCGTATATTTCGCTGCCGTCATCGAATATGCCGACAGCAGCAGATCAAATACAGTAACCGATTTTCTTCTGGCTGCCTGTTTCAATTCATTGAGCATATCGCCGCCGATAACAAAGAAACGGTCAGTATCGGATTCCGGATGCACCTTCGGACGTGATGCTTTAAGCGGCAGCTCTGTAACGGGAACTCCGTCCGCAAACAATTTGCGGTACTTTTCAATGCCGCTGCGATATTCATTTTCCTTATCCTCAAGGGACGCTCCGCTCAGTTCAAAGCTGTCTGCAGCCGGTGTGCCGCCCGAAAGCCTTGCAAGAAGCTCCCTGCTGAAAATAACATCGCTGCCGCCGTCAAACATGATATGGTGATAGAGCAGCGCAAGAACACTCTTTTCGCCGTCTGTATATACAACTGCGCTCACGGGAATACCGCCCGAAAGATCATAGGTCTTATCCAGCGCTTCCGCAAGAGCCGGAACAGAGTTGATATCGTCTGTTTGCTCAATGGTAACGGAAGGTATCTCATCGACAAGTACTCTCATCAGCCTGCCGTTCTTTTCACGATAAACCGAATGGAAAGCCTCATGGCTGCGGAAAATATCCTCGACAGCTTCCTTTACCTGCTGCGCCGCAGCGCCGCTGATCTTATAGTAACCTATAAGATTATACATTCTCGATCCGGGATTCAGCTTCTGTTCAAGATACATACCCGTTTCAAAGGGACTGAGAGGATATTCTTTAAGCCCGGCTTTTTCCGAAAATACCTGTGTTCCGGCATTTTCGAGCCTTGCGGCGATCTGCTTTGGCGTTTTTCCCTTAAAGATCATTTCCGATGAAAGACCGGAAATACCGGAATCCGCCTGGAGCGTCATTGCAAGCAGCGAATCTCCGCCAAGCGCAAAGAAATTATCATTAACGCCGACCTGTCCGCATTTAAGCAGCTTTTCAAAGGCGGCGCAAAGCTTCCTTTCGTTTTCTGTTTCAGGAGCAGCATATTCCTCCTTGAAGGACGCTGCCATAGGCGGCTTTATTGCCTTTCGGTCAAGCTTGCCGTTGGGGTTCAGCGGGAAGGACTCTGTTTCCACAAAGAAACGAGGTATCATATAGTCAGGCAGCTTTTTGCGCAAAGAAGTTTCTATTTCTCCGGCTGATAATTTCATTCCCTTTTTGAGCTGATAATATGCCGCAAGATATGTCAGTCCGTATTCGTTTTCAAAAGCCTTGACAACAGCCGTTTCTATCTCAGGGTGATCCGTAACGAGCCTGACCTCGATCTCTCCTGTTTCAACACGCTGACCGTTTATCTTTACCATCCAGTCCTTACGATTTACATAGAGTACGCTTCCGTCCGGAAGAAGTCTGCCCATATCGCTGGTATGATACAGCACACTGCTTTCATCGTCCGAGAAAGGATCCTTTTCAAATACCTTTGCCGTCTGTTCGGGAAGATTCATATATCCCCTTGCAAGATGTCCGCAAATGCAGATCTCGCCCTCTTCGCCCGGCGGGACCTCCCTGCCGTTATCGTCAAGCAGTACAACACGGCAATTAAGATATGCTTTGCCGATAGGGGTATTGTCATAGGCTTTATCAAGATGAAATGCCAATGCGCAGTAGGTTTCTGATGTTCCGAAGATATTCACGATCTGATATTCGTCCGTATAGAAATCAGCAAGTCTTTCTCCGGCGGTTTTGACGACCCTGAGCGTGGAATCATGTATATCCAGACGCTTGAGCATATTAGGATTGATATACATGACCGTGATGCCGTTTTCACGGATCGCATTCCTGACATAGTTCAGATCCTTGCGTTCCTCTGAATTCAGGATAACAAGACTTGCGCCGGCTATCAACGTATCATAGACCTCTGCCACAGACCATGCAAAGCTGAAGCTGACCATGCCGAGCGTTTTGTCGTCCTCTCTCATGCGGCACATGACCTGATCTCTTTCGATCGAGTCATAGAAGGAGCGGTGGGTATGGATAACACCCTTCGGGTTGCCTGTCGATCCCGATGTATAGATCAGATAGGAAATGTCGTCCCCGGTGGTTTCGGCATTCTCCGTTATCGGTTCATATTTTTCCGCTTCACGAATGAAGGCTTCATCTATAATTACCGGCGCTTTGCAGTCATTGATTATGTAATCTATCCTGTCCTGCGGATATTCCGGCAGGATAGGCGCATATCCGCAGCCGGCTCTCAGCGCGCCGATCTCAGCCGCGACATAATCCAGACAGCGCGGCAGAATGATCGGAACTATGGAACCTTTGCCTGCGCCCTTTGCATTCAGAGCGGCAGCTATCCTTCCGCTGTGATCGAGCAGCTCTTTTCCGGTCAGGCTGCGTGAAGAAAAATTGTCCGTGAGCAATATCTTGTCAGAATGGCGTTCAAACGTCTGACAAAGACGGGTTGTCAATAAACTCATTTTTGTTGTCCTCCTTTATCATTCGGATTTTTTGTTTGCTTTATTCTTGGTTTGTACTTTCTTTTTGCTGTCTTTACCGCTTTCATTCCTACCGCTCATGATCTTGTCATATACCGAATTAAAAGCGTGTATGATGAATATCAGGATCATCATGAAGCCTTTAAGGTAGTCAAATTCCCTTTGTCTGCCGGTATTCACTTCCTCCTATGAAAATACGTTTTTTATCATTTCACAACACCTCTTTTGTTTATCATGAACAGAACCCATTATCTATATGAAATAATGACTTGAAGCTGCAGATCTTCATTTTTTCCGGAATGTCCGTTTTGTCTGCGCTGCATACAGCGTATCTGTATCCGTCGTTCAGGAAAAATTCGCGAAAAAAATATTTTCTGCTGTCCAATGTATGTCTGACAGAGATATCATTCTTGTCAAGAAGAATACAGAAGTCATCGAGCGCAAGCCCGAAACCAAGTCCGGTAGCCTTCATAAAGCTTTCCTTGAGCGTCCAATAGCGGAAGAACAGATCGTTTCTTTCCGCTCTGTCAGCGCATTTCATCAGGGCTTCGTACTCCTCTGCAAAGAAAAACCTTTTCGCTATCTCCATATCAATATCCGTTATCCGCTCAACATCACAGCCGATATCATTATCCGAAACAGCGCAGATGACCTTTGTTCCCGAATGGGAAATATTGAATCTGATATCATTCTCATTTGCAAGCCTCGGCTTTTTATTGTGTTCTGTCGTAAATGTCAGGTCAGTCACTCCGTGAGATGCAAGAACGTACTCCAGCAGCGCGCCTGCGCCGAGAGAGAGTTTTTTGTCCTTATTGAACACCATCCGGTCGGTTTTTGCTTTCCTGTCGTATGAAACAACGCTGTATATACAGCGGAACAGTTCCGGATCATCAAGCTCCCTGACATCTGCCGTATAAATCTTTATCTGCATATTATTGTCATCAGCAGTCCTTTATCAAAGTATCTCAGACATTCCTTAAAGCCGTTTCAGCGGCGCGTCTTCCGACGGGAACATCGTTTATTTTAAACAAAATATACATATCAATTGTATCATTTTTGATAGTATTATGCAATTATTTTCTGCGCAATTCTTTATATTTTTTCATTTATCTTTGCGCCTGATACATAATAGATAAGCCTGAAAAATATAACCGCAAAGCAAGCCTACGGCTTGCCTTTGCTTGTTGAAAGCAAAGCTTTTAAGGCGTTTCCCCTCATTCATGAAGTCCGATCTGCAATCATAGCATTTCGGGACCGAACATATTATTGAGTTCATAATATAAAGATATATGTAATAATAATAAATATAATGAACCCCGGCGGAGTACACACCGTGATGGCGTTATGCTCTGCCGGGGAAGGGAAATTTTGATTCACTTCAATAATTCCTTAGTAGTAATCCACCCCTCGTTTTATGCTGACGGCTTTTGCAGCTTGCCGATCCGTAGATCTTTTTATGCAGAAAAAAGGACGCCCTGTCAAAGAGCGTCCTGATTGATTATTCACTGTCAAAAAATGAACCGATCTCCGCGACAGGGAGTTTATTGATAAAACATTCTCCTATCCTGCTGAGGAAAATAAAGTTCAGGCTGCGGCCTGTGCTTTTTTTATCCCCTCTTGTTGCGGCAAGTATATCGCTGAGCGGAAATTCCGTTTCTGTCGGCATACCGTTCTTTTTCAGCAGAGCCTCTATCCGCGCAGCGCTGCCGCTTTCGGTAATACCCTTTTTCTCTGTGATCCTTGTCAGCATCAGCGCGCCGACCGCAACAGCCTGACCGTGAGTAAGCCCCCCGTAATTGCCGAGCTTTTCGATGGCATGACCGAAGGTATGACCGAAATTGAGGATAGCGCGTTCCCCCGTATCCCTTTCGTCATGCTCGACGACATCACGCTTGATGGACACACATTCATAGATTATATCGTCAATGATATCCTCAGCATTTTCTTTTTCAAGCTTTTCAAAAAGGCTGCTGCTGCGTATGCAGCCGTATTTTATTACCTCCCCCATACCGTCGCTGAAAAAAACAGGCGGCAGGGTATCAAGTGTATCGGGGTCTATCAGAACAGCGCGCGGCTGCCAGAATGCTCCGACAAGGTTTTTTCCGCCCGGAAGGTCAACTCCTGTTTTTCCTCCTACGGAAGAATCCACCTGCGAAAGCAGGGTAGTCGGTATCTGAACGAAATCTATCCCGCGCAGATAGCTTGCAGCGGCAAAGCCTGCCATATCTCCTGTGACGCCGCCTCCGAGGGCGACTATTATATCCGAACGGGTCAGATCATGTTCAAAGAAAAAATCATACATCTTTTCGATAGTTGAAAGACGTTTGCTCTGTTCTCCTGCCGGAAAAACGAAAAGCGATGTTTCAAAGCCGCAGCCGGCGAGAGAATCCGTTACTCTGCGGGCATAGACCGGGGCAACATTGCTGTCGCTTATGACTACGGCTCTTACCGCGTCCGAAACAGCCCTGACATATTTTCCGGCTTCGGATATGATCCCGTGCTCAATATATATGTTATAGCTTCTTCCTGTTCTGACTTCTATAGTTTTCATTCACCGAGTTCCTCCTTGATGCTCCTGCTTTTTGCGAGCAAAGCCTGAAGCCTGTCCCTGTCCGCCGAGAGTATTGAATCCCTTATCTGTGAAAGATTATCTATGAGGATATTTATTTCTTCGGTAAGCGGAGCACTGTTTTCCATAAACAATTCCGTCCACAGTTCGGAATTGATCTTTGCAACTCTGGAAACATCGCGGTAGCTGCCTGCCGAAAAACCGTCATGCTCCGGACAAACGGGGCTCATGACATATGAGCAGGCGATAACATGGGGGAGCTGCGAGGTGAATGCGATCATTCTGTCGTGCTTTTCGGGAGTGGTGCGGATAACCTTGCCGAAACCTATTTTTTCTGCAAAGGCTGCGACCGCATCTGTCTTATCCTCAGGCGCGCCGCAGGGGACGAGAATACAGCTTGCTCCGGAGAAAAGATCAGCGTCGGCGGAAACGAAGCCGTTGGTTTCCTTGCCTGCCATAGGGTGACAGCCGACGAAGGTAAAGCCGTACTCCGAAGCCAGAGCGGTAAGTTCGGGGCAGATCTCCGATTTGATACCGCAGCTGTCGATCACGATACAGCTTTCCGGGATAACAGCGGCATTTTCCCTGACAAAGCTTACTGCTGCGGCAGGGAAGGTCCCGAGGATAAGCATATCCGCATTTCTGAGAGATTCCGGCGAGCCTATTTCATCTATAGCGCCGGATTCCAGAGCCATACGAAGCGGCTGAGGACTTCTGTTAATGCCTATAACATAATGATCCGTATATTTTTTTATTGCTTTTGCGAAGGAGCCGCCGATAATGCCAAGCCCCGAAATTACTATCTTCATTTTTTCTCCTATCGGTCAATAACAGGGACCCCCTGAAAACATAACACACAGAATAATAAATGATCAAATGCTCATGAATCAGGTTTTCAGAAGTTCCCGATAATCAAGAAAGCGCTGAGCCATCAGTGTTTCCCGAAATCAATTATAACACTGCTGCTCACTGTCTGTCAATTCGCAGCATCGGTTTTTAAAGATCATTCATCATATTCCCCGTATTCGCAGCCGATCCTTGTAACATCAATATCGTCGATCAGCTTGTAGCCGCGGTCGGTATGGGAAAAAATGCGCACTCTTCCCTTTCCGTTGCCGCCGTTCCAAAGACGATTGTGTCTTTTGCTGCCGTCGGGAGCCTCATAATTCACGAGGAGCATATCCTCCTTGCGGCATCTTATTTCCGTGAGCATTGCGTTTTTCGTATTGGACTGGAGTATCTGCCAGATTATCTCATCTTCGGTTTCGCGGCATCTGAATTTCGTCTTAGGCATCGTCCAGAATTTCGTGAAATTATATTCCAGCTCCGCGCCCTCGTAATAAAACGCTCCGAGCAGCTTGTTTTCCAGAGCGAGCGCGCCTATCTTCGGTCTGCCGCCGCCGATATCAAAAACGCTGTTGTTCAGAGTCTTTCCGGTAATGCGGCTGCGCATCGAGGAGCTTGCGAGCCATATCCAGGGGCTTGTAAAATCCCGTCCCCAGTTTTTGTCCGCATAGCCGAAAGATCCCTCCGGCGTTACCGTATATTCATCATCACCGAATTTCACCGTTCCGGAATAAAGTGTTTTCATTCCCTCGGCGTGCCAGAACATCTCGAACGCTTTAAGCCTTCTGAAAAAGCTGCCTGCGCCGTAGCCGACATTGAACGCAGTGATCTTCTTCATTTCAAGATCCCACTGGATACTTCCGCTGTCACACATATATTCGGGATGAGAGAGTACCTCCTCCGGCGTCAGGGAAATACTTCCCCTGAGCTTTTTCTCGCTGCAAAAGCAATCATCAGCCGAAACGCTGAACGGCGCGCCTTTATGGATATCCGCCCCGTCTATCCCGAAAAAGCGGTGGAGCTGACAATGATCCCTGCCCCAGCATCCGGCCTTGACCATCAGATATGACGGGCGTATTCCCGCCTCCTTATTTTCCGGCAGCTGACCGAAAACGGGGTCTTTTCCTCCGAGGGCAGGATTGCATATAAAAAATTCAATGAAGAATTGTTTTTCCTCTCCCGTCCTGTTATTTTTCCCGGTAAAGGAATGCCACCACCAGTCATAGCCTTTTTTTGCGAAACTGCCGTCCAGCATATATATATTTCTTTTTTTATCATGTTTATTGAACATAATTATGATCTCCGTTCCATATTATTTATCAGAAGATATCAAACAAGAAGCTTCAGCCCCTGCATCTGTTATAACCGCAAAGTATGTCCCCCGAGTCTCGCCTGCCGGCTCGGTCGGTGCTTCTGCCTTTCAGAGGTGTCCACTGGACACCCGCACCCTCTAAGGCGCCTTTGCTTGTTGAAAGCAAAGCTTTTAATTCTTCTGCGCCAGAACTGCAATAAGCATTTTAGCATTGTTGTATAATGCCGGAATATCAACACCCGGAGCAAGCCGAAAGTCTTGTCCGGGTGGTTATACATTCACAGTGCGGAATAGCCGTAGCTGTTTACAAGAGCCTCAATTTTTTCTCCCTTTGCGCACATGGGACATTTCTGAGGTTTAAAGCTTTCATAATCCCCCAGGTCATTCGGGTCAAATACGGAAGTGACCGGGTGGGTATCACATTCGTCCACTGTCGCAAATATTGCGGAAACCCCGACGACTATACCGCCGTAATAATTGACCGCATCAATAGCCGCAAGAGCGCTTTTGCCCGTGGTAACGGACGCAGCAAGTATCAGCACGTGTTTTCCTGCGATCATCGGAACGAGGTTATCGCGGAACATCATCTGTCCTCCTGAGATAAATTCAGGCGACACGACATAGACCGTCTGATGCGCGTTCATATTCATATAGTGATCTGCGGTCAGTTCCTCGGCAATGCAGGTACCGACGACCTCCATACCGTCTATACAGAGAATAGTGTCGATTATTGTATTTGTGCGGTAATTGGAAACAAGCTCCTCTGCGAGCGCCTTAGCCTCAGACAGTCTCATTTTCTGGAGAGTCACATCTATGAAGTAATTTGTATGGCTGTGCATCGTTGCAAAATGTCCCTTACGCACACGAAGGAACACATCGGTATTTCTTGTTCTGATCTTAGAAATTTTTGACATATCATCACCCTCCGGTCAACATAAATTTCATTCGATATTTATAATTTTACTACATTATTACCAAAAAATCAACCCCGCAGCCATCGCCGGCACTAATCGCCCGAAAGAAAAAACCGCAGTCTTGTCACAGGCTGCGGTTTTACTGATTCTTTATCGGGTTTTCCTCTGGAAGAATTTCATTATTGTCTTAGCTTTTCCGTCTTTTGGGGTTTCGGCTGAATATCCGGTCGAGCCTATCTTTATCAGTGCAGACTTGCCGCTATCATTATCCACTGCATAAATAGCGGTAGTGCTTTTTGTATCGCCCGCCGCGCCGGTATCTTTCACGAATCCCTTGCTCTTGTCTATTTTCGGAACCATCGAGAGCAGATTGTCTGCGTCAGCCTTGGAAATGAATGTAACAGTCTTTTCGCTGTCGTATTTTTCCTGTGCTTTATCATAAACGGACTCCGGAGTACTGTCTTTAAGCTCAGACCGGCATAAAGTAAAATCATATCTGCCGCCGTTCTTGTTTACAAGATATCCGCTGATATTATTCCCTGAGCCTGTTTCCGTAATGCTTATGAAAGCGATCTCCTCCGAATTTTTTCTGCTCTCCTCCTGCGCAGATGCAACGCTTTTTTCCTGATTCTCACTCACCTGACGCTGAAGATCGCTTTTTGTCACGTTAAGCAGCAAAGCTATAACCACCGCAGCAACAATAAATCCGATTATGACCAGAGCAAGCTGTTTCATTTTGTTCATTTACCGGAACCTCTTTTCGGAATACATGAATTCATCAGTTTGTCGTGCCAATACGCAGCGATGCAGCAACATTATTGATCGGCATTGTCTGGAGAACAAGCTTGCCGGGACCTGTAACTACTGTATTGAACAGACCCTCGCCGCCGAATACGGCATTCTTGATACCCGGAACACTTACGATATCCATTTTGCAGGTAGCGGACATAAGAGCTACATAACCTGTATCAATTACCATGGACTCTCCTGCGCGAAGATCATATTCCACAGCATAACCGTCGATCTCTACAAATACAACGCCCTGTCCGGACATCTTCTGCATGATGAAGCCTTCGCCGCCGAAAAAGCCTGCGCCAAGCTTTTTCTGGAAGAATACGGACATATTTACTCCTGCCTCGGATGCAAGGAAGCCCGACTTCTGTACAACGATCTCATTTCCGGGGGAAATATTATATGCGCGGATCGAACCCGGGAAACTTGATGCAAATGCGATCATTCCGTTACCGCTCTGTGCAGTATAGCGGTTCTGGAACATTGCCTCGCCGGAGAACATTCTGCCGAACATTTTGCCCAGACCTCCGCCGACTGTTTCCATCTTCATGTTCGGAGTCATCCAGCACATTGCGCCCTTTTCGGTTATCATTGATTCTCCCGAATCAAGATGACACTGTACGACCGGAAGTGGTTCTCCTAAAATTTCATATTTCATTATAAAACGCCTCCTGTTTTTTTATTGTTCGATTAGAACCACCCTTATTTTACCACACAATGCCGGAGTCAATGTGTATAAAAATTCATAAAATAATTTGGTTATATTTCATAATCAGAAAAATCATATTTTCCTCAGATCCATAAGATTAAGGTGAGAATATTTGTAACACTTATCCTATTCATTATTGCATATCAATAATTTTGTGTTCATAATTACAGCCGGAAAATTGACAATTATAAGTACATATGCTACAATCTATAGAAGGGGGTGAAACTATGTCCTTGGTACCTGCAAGATGCAAAAACTGCGGCGCTTTTATTTCGGCGGATGATTCTCATAAATTCATTATCTGCCCTTACTGCAGAAAAAAATATTCGGCGGAGGAAGCTATCAGGAATTTCAATGAATCCGAAAATGACGGAGAACACGAAATACTGAATGACGAAAACTATATCGACCGTTCCATATCGGATTTCGTTATCGTAGGCGGCGTACTGCAAAGGTATAAGGGCGAATCCACGATCGTTTCCGTTCCTTCCAATGTCAGGGAAATTTCTTCAAATGCATTCCAGGGGCTGAGCCAGATCTCTCTTGTTACCCTTCCGGAAGGTCTGCGCATTATTCAGAAATCGGCTTTCAGGAATTGTATCTCCCTTACCTCAGTTTATATCCCCCAGAGCGTTACAAAAATCGGAGAATACGCTTTCGAGGGCTGCTCTGCGCTTACCGCCGTCAATATTTCGGATAATATCAGAAATATCGGGACAGGCGCGTTCAGGAACTGTTCCTCGCTGTCGCTTATCCATGTGATCTCCGGCGTAATGGATATAAGCAATTCGCTTTTCGAGGGCTGCTCCTCACTCAAAGAACTAAGAATAGCCGACGGCGTTACCCATATCGGCAGCTCCGCCTTCAAGGACTGCGCTTCGCTTTCAAGACTTTATATCCCCGACACCGTCACGGGTATAGGCGACCATGCATTTGCAGGCTGCAATTCTCTGACGTCGATCTATCTCCCCGAAAGCATAGTGAATCTCGACAGCGGCGCATTCATGAACTGCCGCTCGCTCAGAAAGATAATCCTCGGCGAAGGGATACGCAATATAGGCGACGGCGCCTTCGAGGGCTGTATCTCGCTTACCGCAATTGCCCTGCCCGACAGCGTAAGATCTGTCGGAAGAGGCATCTTCAACAAATGCTCAAGCCTTTCCGAGATCGCATACAGTCCCGATCTTCTGCCGACGCTTGACCGCGGAACAGTCTGGTCGGGCATCACCTGCAATCCGTTTGAAGGCTCGCTCATGTCCGAAAAATACGACAATATGGGACAGTGTCCGCGCTGCGGCGGCAATATGGTCTTTGTTACCAGAGAGGACAACAGACAGGACGAAACCAACTCAAACGAAAATGTTCCGGGATTCCTGAAAAAAGCATTTTCGCGCTCGCCCCTGCTCCAGAAATTCCAGCCCAAAACAAAGCAGCAGGCAGGCTATTATGATTCAAGCTATTACAAATGCCTTTCCTGCAAATTCAAAAAATTCTTCAGGCAATCAGATGAATAAATCCAGGCTCCGCACAAATGATAATGCGGAGCCTTTTTTCAGGCAATTCAGAACAGCAAAAAGCACAGCCTGTTACGACTGTGCTTTTTGCCAAAGGAAGGGATAATGAAAAAACAACAAAGAGTTGATATAGAAATTTGTCAGTTCTATGATGATATTATAATACCATATATTTTTGTGTTTTTCAATACATTTTTTCAAAAAATTTAAAAAAACTTATAATTTTTTTAAGAATCTGCATTCAGGCGGTCTTGATACTAATCTTTATCAGCTTTAAGAGTAACGCTTACATCAAATTTTTTGCCGTCCTTTGATTCCTTATTCTTTCTGTAAACGGAAACCGTGATCCTGTCATCAGGTTTATATTTATCCAGCTCCACGATCATATCTTCCATAGAGGATATATCAACTCCGTTTACAGCGGTGATAATATCGTTGACCCTGACATCAGTGCCGGAAAGAGAACTGTCGCTGTCGATCCTGGTTATCAGCACTCCGCGGGGAACATTGTTCGCCTTGGACATATAAAGCGTACAGCTTTTTCCCGAAATGCCGAGTTTTACGCGGTCATTCACATATCCGTATTTTATCAGCTTGTTGACAATATCTATAACGGTATCGGACGGTATCGCAAAGCCCATTCCCTCATAATCCACAGCCGCGATCTTTGCCGTATTCATGCCGATCACCTGGGCGTGTTCATTCAGCAGCGCTCCTCCCGAATTGCCGGGATTTATCGCGGCGTCTGTCTGGATATAATGAACATATCCTCCGCTGAGTATCCTTCCGACAGCGGAGATCGCGCCCTGCGTCAGAGAATTGGCAAATTCCGAGCCTCCGGGATTGCCGAGGGCAAAGGCAAGCTGTCCGACCTTTAAGGAATCCGAATCGGCAAATTCCGCCGCGCTCAGATCAGAAGCGTCTATCTTGATAACGGCAATATCCGTCTTTTTATCCACACCGATGATCGTCCCGATAAATTCGCGGTTATCGGACAGCGTTATCATAACTCCGGTCTTTGTCGAATCGTCCACAACATGACTGTTTGTGGCGATATAACCGTCATCGGTTATGATTATTCCCGATCCCTGAGAAAGAGCGTCAAGGGTATAATCCATTCCCTCCTTGTAAGAGGTTATGCATACGATAAAAGGCGCCGCTTTTTCATAGACCTTCGACGCTATCGTTGTCGCCTCTGATTTATCGTCTGGAATGCTTTTCGCGCTGATCTGCGGCCCGTTCAGATCGGGACCTGCCGACGGGGACGCAGGTTTTACGGTATCCTTTATAAATTCATTTGTCATCTGCCCGGAACGCTCTGATTCCGGAGATACAAAGCCGCCGGACATACCGAAAAGCACAAATGCCGTTAACACTATCGCCATAGCGCCGAGAACACAGATCAGTGCGGATCTGCCGCCTGTATTTTTCTGCTGCATCGCATAATACGGATAGGAATATACCCCCTGGACCGGAGAGTAATACTGTCCGGGCTGAGCGGCAGGATAACCCTGTCCGTAATAATTATTTCCGAATGATTGATTCATCAGCCGATCTCCTTTCACAGACCGTCATTCCGGTCTGCTGTCACGGGGATTTCTTTTCTGTCTTTTTAGGGATATAGAATTCAAACTCCGTATAATTTCCGTATTCACTCTGAGCCGAAATATCCCCTCCGTGCTTGCGTATAATGCTGCGCACGAGATACAGCCCCAGACCAAGTCCCTTTTTATCCTTGCTTCGTGATTTGTCGGTCTTGTAAAAACGCTCGAATACCAGCGGCAGTTCGGAATTTTTGATACCCTGACCGCTGTTTTTGATACGGAAGTTCACCCTCGAAGCTGTTTCCGTTATACCGAATTCTATATATCCTCCGTCATCAGTGAATTTGACCGCATTTTCTATCAGGTTGTAAATCACCTGATGCAGCAGATCCTTATCCCCGTAAACGAGAGTTGATTTTATATTGTCAAGACCGCGGATATCAATATTTTTTCTTTCGATCTCATATTCAAAGGTAATGACGATCGTTACAAGCGTATTGAAAATATCGAAGGTCTGATTATTGATCTTCAGCTCGCCGTTGTCTATACGGGAGAGATTGAGCATTGAATGTACAAGTCTTGACAGACGCTTGATCTCTGTGGAAACTATATCAAGATAATATGTATGTTTTTCCGGAGGGATAGTACCGTCAAGTATGCCGTCTATGAAGCCGGAGATCGTAGTCATAGGTGTTTTCAGCTCATGCGAAACATTTGCAACGAAGCTGCGGCGCGTATTCTCGGAGGAAGACAGTGATTCAGCCATATTATTGAATGAAACTGCAAGCTCGCCGATCTCGTCATTGGTAGTTTCCTTGATCCTGACGGAGAAATCGCCCTTACCGAAAGCCTTTACCGCATCAGCCATCTGTTTGAGCGGCTTTACCATATTATATGACGCTACGCTTATCGCAAGGATAGAGAGGAGCAGCGCCACCACTGACGAAAGGATAAACCAGCGCAGTACCATTTCGGCAAGGTTGGTAAAGATAGGGTCATCAGAGGTAACGATTATCACGCCTACTTTATAGTCAGATGCATATTTACCGACGGTAGTTTCGCTCTGACGCAGCATAAGCGGCATTGCGACCACATAATGATCCTTTTCATAGAAGCCGTCAAGATTGCCCCTTGCGGAATATTTTCCTGTTTCTGCCGCTATAGCGGCAATATTCGGTCCCACCTTGGAGCCGAGATGATATTTGTGTGTTTCCGGATTTGAAAAGGTATGTACATTTCCTTCGGGATCAAGTATGATTATGTCAATATTGTTGATCGCGCTTGTATTGTCGAGTGTTCCCTGAAACACCTCGCGGTTTTCAACATCAAGAAGAGTGATCTCTCCCTTGGCGTTTGTACTTACACGGTACTGAGAAACAGCATATTTAGCCAGAGATTCGGTTTTTGCTTCAAGATCACTGATCTGCATATTCGTCCAGTAATTCGACAGTATCACCATCAGCACGATACCGAGGACAAGAAAGCTCAGGAAAACGATTATCATACTGACGCTGAGGTACTTGGTAAACATAGATTGTTTATAGTACACCTTTGTCGGCAGGAAGGAACGGAATTTATTCCATGCTGCGGAAACGGAGCTTTTCACCGAAGAAAAATTATTCTTTAACCTCAAATTTATAACCTACTCCCCATACGGTTTTCAGCGCCCATTTATCGGAGACGCCCTCTAACTTTTCACGGAGTCTTTTTACATGGACGTCAACGGTACGGGAATCGCCGTAATAATCGAAGCCCCATACTTCGTCAAGGAGCTGATCTCTCGTGAAAACGCGGTTCGGGTTGCTTGCAAGATAGTAGATCAGTTCCATTTCCTTAGGCGGAGTATCTATCTGTTCGTCCTTTACTCTCAGTTCATAATTAGTCAGGTTGATAACGAGGTTATCGTAGCTGACTTCCTTATTTGAGGTATGTTCCTCAGCCGCAGGGAGGGTATCGTTCACTCTTCTGAGGACTGCCTTTATTCTTGCAACGATCTCTTTTGTTTCAAAGGGTTTTACAACATAGTCATCGGCGCCAAGCTCAAGTCCGAGCACCTTATCGAACACTTCTCCCTTTGCCGTCAGCATAATGATCGGGCATTGAGAGGTTTTTCTTATTTCCCTGCACACCTGCCAGCCGTCGAGAACAGGAAGCATGATATCGAGCATTACGAGGTTAGGTTTTTCGGTTTTGAATTTTGTTACAGCCTGACCTCCGTCATTTGCGATAACGACCTCATAGCCTTCTTTCTCTATATAAAGACGCAGAAGCTCACAGATATTGATATCGTCATCTACGACCAGTATTTTCCCCATACTCATATTTTTCTCACCTTTCTTTATTGTATTATTTTTTCATAAAAATACAATATTCTATTATGAATTATACCTCAAAATATTCTTTCCGTCAATGTTACTTTTTTTCATCTGACTTCCGTTTTGTTGAAAATGATAAGCCCTGCCGCCGACGTTATGACAAAATATGCCACAGCAGTAAGCACCGGAACAAACCACCGTCCGGATATTACCATCGGCTGTACCGATATGAAACTCTCCATAAGCAGATATTTTGAAAAAGATGCCGCGTTTTCGTTAATGCTCGTGATTATATTCAGAAGAGATGATATCAGCATCGGCGCGGCGATCGCAGCAGCAGCCGCAAAACCTGTCCTGCGGAAGATCACGCACAGCATCAGAAAAAATGACGCCGTCGCCGCCAACAGTAATATATATGTCATTATTATCAGAACCATCTGTCCGGCTGTGACTTTGATGCTTTTGTCAACAATGAACAGAGCTGTCACCGCTCCCGATCCGACATATGCAGCCGCAACGATCAGTATATTGATAATCCCCGAAATGAGTTTCGACAAATATACATCTGTCTTTCTGCAGCCGCGGACAATGCTGTTTTTCAGCGTTCCCATGGAATATTCCGAGGAAAGAAACGCGCATACGCAGGCGGCGGATATGAGCCATATCCCTCCGTCTGTGAAAAAGATATTGGTGTATGACCAGAAATTATTTTCCGGCAATGAACTGAGCGCCGTATCAAGCAGCTCGGTATTAAGCCCGTATTGCCGCATCAGGGCATAGGATATCGCTATCTTGTCCCCCTTCTGCTCCCAGAAATAATTGTACAGCAGAGTCATGGATACGCCGAGCAGTACCGCTATGACAATGCAGACGATCAGGCTCCGGCTTTTGCTCAGCCGTTTCAGCTCTGCTCTGATAAGCCCCGGCATATTCATTCCTCCTCCATTTTTTTGATGAAATATCTTTCCGCTCCGCTGTCGGAGGTATTGACCCCCGTCACGGCAATATCATTATTGAAAAGCTCATTCGTTATCCTGCCGATATTATCCACCCGAACGGAAATAATAAGCGTATTTGAAGATGTGACCTCAACCTTATCGGTGGAAAGAAATCTTCGCAGTATATCCGCCGCTTTCACGGGAGAATCCGTCCTTATTATCGTTTCAGCCGCGCATTTTTCCGCAAGCTCCTTTGCCGTCAGCTCCTCGACGAGCTTTCCCCGGGAAATTATCCCGTAGCGCGTTGCGATCTTCTCCAGCTCACCGAGAATATGACTTGAAATGAATATCGTCTTGCCCCTTTCGCGGTTCAGTCTGAGCAGCAGCTCCCTTATCTCCGCAATACCCGTCGGGTCAAGCCCGTTTATCGGCTCGTCAAGTATCAGAAACTCCGGGTCGCCTATCATAGCCATTGCTATGCCCAGGCGCTGTTTCATTCCGAGGGAAAAATCCCCGGCTTTTTTCTTTCCTGTATCGTCCAGCCCGACAAGCTTCAGCAGATCGTCCGCCTGATCTGTGTTTTCTCCGGATATCGTACACAGCAGACGAAGATTTTCCCTTGCCGTCATATTGGTATACAGCGCAGGTCCTTCCACAAGACTGCCCGTCTTTCTCCTTGCGGAATAAATACTTTCCCCCGGCATAAGGGAAAAGCTCCCTGAGTCGGGCTTTGCAAGACCGAGTATCATGCGGATAAAGGTGGTTTTTCCGGCTCCGTTCTTTCCGACAAAGCCGTAGATATCTCCCTTTCCGACGCAGAGGGAAACATTATTTACAACTGTCTGCTTTTTATATATCTTGGTAAGATTTTCGGTTCTGAGTACATATTCCATAATGTTTCCTCCGTCGTATCATGCCTTTACTGTTTCTATTTCTATTATTATGCGCGACTGTCTGAGGTACATAATGCGAAATTCCTCACCCCTTGCGGCTTCCGCCTGCAAACGGCAAAGCTCATCAATGCTCATTGCCCTGCCGAAAACATATTCCCCGTCGCTTATCCTGATCTTGTACATTACGGTGAACTGAAATGTATTCCCGTCGATCTCGAAAACCGGAACAAGACAGGTTTCCTCATATGCTCTTTCATCTATATCCCGGCGCGCTGTTTCCTGTCTTTTCAGGGGATGTCCCTTTATCATACGCTTTGCTGTTTCCCGTGTCATAATACCCCTCGCAAATTTACATTTTGTATAATATAATGATATTATCCTGTTTGTATCAAACTATTTGTAATATTTTAATAGTATAATACAATTTGTATTATACTAATTGTATTTAATTCGGTTTATATACCGAAAGTCGTAATTATACGATGACCAAGAGCAATATACTCTTTGTATAATATAATAAAATTATACAGATACAATATTATACATAAAGTAATATTTTCAGTAATTATACAGATATCAATATTATACAATAAGTATTATTTATTATATTTATACAATAATCAATATACTATCCGTAATATATAAATAATATATACATTCAGTTGTATACTAATCGTAGATAAATACAATATTTTTACTTAGTGTATAAAGTCATTTCCTCATCAGTGTTTTAAGCTTTGCTTTGACCTCTTTATCCACTCGCAGTGAATCGCATATTTTTCTGATCGCGCGGTTATGGGTTTCTGCGGAAAGCATATTATTTTCAAACAGCGGCGCAGTCCTTTCAGGATATTTCAGATAACATTCCGCCGCAAGCCATGCCGCGCCCATAGACGAATAATATGCATTTGTATTGACAGCTTCAAGCTCCCTGAGCGTCCTGTCGATATATTCATCATTGACGAAATAATCAAGCAGCATCACCGCGCCGAAACGGGCATAGAATTCCTTGTCCGAGCGGACATACGGTATGATAAATTCCCACACGCGCTGCTGATTTTTTTTTGCGCCTGCAAATTTCAGCGACGGACAAAAGCTGTCGCAGACTGCCCAGTTATCTATCATCGGAACAAAATCCCTTATCAGCTCCAGACGTCTTTCCGTATCGTTCTTTATATATCCGATCAGCATTCCGCGCAGCATGATCTCTTCATAATAGATATCCTCGCCCTCAAGCGCCGCCTCACCCTCGTCTGACGCAAGCTTCTTTGCATATTTGCGCAGCGCAGGCAGACGGATGCCTATCATATTCTTTACTCCGGGTATGAGAGAGGACGAAAAATCCCTGAGTGAATCCTCGCCCATTGAAAGAAGATCGTTTCTTATATATTCCTTCATAGCCGCATCATCTACTTTCCGTATAATTATACTTTAGGTATATTATCATATTCCCTGATTATTTCAAGAAACTCCCGTCCGTACTGCCGTATCTTTACCGTACTGAATCCGGGTATCATTCTCAGTCCGTTTTCATTTTTGGGTTTTTGTTCCGAAAGCCCGCGCAGCATTTTGTCGTCGGCTATCGCAAAAACCGGCACACCGGTGCGCATTGACAAAAGCAGAGCCTTCGCCTTCAGTCTGATGAATAATTCCTCATCATAGCCGGCTTTCTTTTTATCCGGCATACATCTGCTGTAGATATCATTATTGCAGCAGCTGCAGTTTCCGCACGGACTGTCGGTCTTTTCACCGAAATAATGAAGAATCTGCCTGCGCAGACAATATCTTCCCGACGCGGAATAGAATCTCATTTTCTCCAGCTCATCAAGCTGCGCGGCGGTATATTCCTCCTTCTCCTGCGGAGTCATTGCGCTTTCTTTTTCGCCGTCGTCCTCGCGGAGAATAAAATATTTCTTTATAAAATAATAGTCGGCAGGCGAATACAGAAGAATACATTCTGCCTTTTCTCCGTCACGTCCTGCTCTGCCTGCCTCCTGATAATACTGTTCGATCCTCGGCGGCATCGAATAATGGAGAACAAAGCGCACATCGGGCTTGTCTATCCCCATACCGAACGCGCTTGTCGCCGCGATAAGCTTTATTCTTCCGAAGGTGAAATCCTCCTGTATGCGGCGGCGCAGGTCATTGTCCATTCCGGCATGGTAAGCGCCGGCATTATAGCCCTTACTATTCAGAAAAGAGGCGACCGTTTCCGTCTGTTTTTTCGTCAGACAGTAGATAATACCGCTTTCGTCCTTATGCCTTGCAAGATACCTCAGTATAAAGGACATTTTCGGGTCTGAAAAACCGTCGTCCTCCGGTGTGAGCGTTCCGAAATACAGATTCGGCCGGTCAAAACCCGTAGTCAGGAAATACGGGTCTTTCAGCCGCAGCTTGTTCACTATATCGTCGCGGACACGCTTATTCGCAGTAGCGGTGAATGCCGCAATGACCGGACGTTTCTCAAGTTTATCGGTAAAATCCGCTATACGGCGGTAGCCCGGACGGAAATCCTGTCCCCAGACGGAGATGCAGTGCGCCTCATCAACTGCGATAAGGGATATCCCCGCCCTCACCGCAAAGGAGATGAAACCCGGACTTTCCAGACGTTCGGGAGCAACATAGATTATCTTATACGCGCCTGCCGAAGCCCTTTGCAGTGCAAGGCTCACCTGTGCAGGAGTGAGCGCGCTGTTTATATAAGCGGCGGCTATTCCTGCCGCCTTCAATATCCTGACCTGATCCTGCATAAGCGAGATCAGCGGAGAGATAACGAGAGTTATCCCCGGCAGCGCCAGAGCCGGTATCTGATAGCAGACGGATTTTCCCGACCCTGTAGGCATAACGGCGCAGATATCCCGTCCGCCGAGGATATGATCTATTATTTCCGCCTGTCCGGGACGGAAACTGCCGTAGCCGTAATATTTTTTCAGCAATTCGTCAATTGTCAATTTCATCAATCCTGATAACGCAAGCTATTGCCGCATAATAAAAAATGGCGCGGGGCAGTTTCAGAATACTGAAATATCCGCTTTCTCATAATCCCCGGCATTTATCTTCTCCCCGAATATGCTCAGATCGCCGCTTTCAATAAGACTCAGCTTCTGTTTTTTCGTCAGCTGCTTTATGCGGTATTCGAGCCGGCAGGCAGCGGCTTTGTCCCCGGTTTTCCAGGCTGCCGCAAGCCTCTCCGGAGGGTGTGAACGGGTATATTTCGCGCATTTGTCCGTACCGCCGAAATGCTCGCCCATACGCCTTACGAGGTCGGCGGCAAAGCCCGTATAAATACTTCCTCCGCGGCAGATAAGCATATATGTATAATACATTATCTTTTTCCGCGGAGCTGCATATGCTCCCTGTATACCTCGTCATAAAGCTCCTGTCCGCACCATACGGCATTTGTCGGGGTGATGACTGCCTTTATGACATCTCTGCCGAAGCCTGCCTTCTTCATTGCGCCGAGCAGACGGTCGATATCGTTTCCGTCAAAGCCGCCCATCACAAGAAGCCTGCCGAAGGGCTTTTCCGCGCAGGGACGTTTTTCTCCGTCCTCCGCAAGCCCTGCAAGGCAGCCGACAGGTATGAGCATTTCATCACCTTCAACTGCCTTCAGTGTAAAATGCAGCGGCAGAAGAGCAGTCCTCGCCCTTGAGCGCTCTCCCTTATCAAAATTATATAACAGTACGGTTTTTTTCATATTGTATTCTCCGGTTCATTACTGGTCGCTGTCAAGTTTCAGCACAGCCATGAATGCATCCTGCGGAACCTCTACGGTGCCGAGCTGACGCATACGCTTTTTGCCTTCCTTCTGCTTTTCGAGCAGTTTTTTCTTTCTCGTGATATCGCCGCCGTAGCATTTCGCAAGAACGTCCTTGCGCATCGCCTTTACAGTTTCTCTTGCGATTATCTTTCCGCCGATACAAGCCTGTATCGGGACCTCGAAAAGCTGGCGCGGTATCTTTTCTTTCAGCTTTTCAGCCATTTTCCTTGCCCTCGGATAAGCCTTGTCCGCATGAATTATGAACGACAGCGCGTCCACGACTTCGCCGTTGAGCATTATATCGAGCTTGACGAGCTTTGACTCGGCATAGCCCGAAAGCTCATAGTCAAATGACGCATAGCCCCTTGTGCGTGATTTAAGAGTATCAAAAAAGTCATAGATTATTTCCGCAAGCGGAAGATCATATCGGATATCCACCCTGTCGGAATCTATATATGTCATATCCCTGAATACGCCGCGCCTGTCCTGACAAAGCTCCATTATATTTCCGACATATTCGCTCGGAGAATAGATATGAGCCTCGGTCATCGGTTCCTCAGCCATTGCGACTGTTCCCGGATCGGGATAATTTGTCGGGTTATCTATCATTTTAACAGTGCCGTCCGTCAGTGTTATGCGGTAGATAACGCTGGGAGCGGTCGTGATAAGGTCGAGATTATATTCGCGTTCCAGACGCTCCTGTATTATCTCCATATGCAGAAGTCCGAGGAATCCGCAGCGGAAGCCGAAACCGAGCGCAACGGAGGTTTCAGGCTCAAAGGACAGTGATGCGTCATTCAGCTCCAGCTTTTCGAGAGCGTCGCGCAGGTCGCCGTATTTTGCGCCGTCGGCAGGATATATTCCGCAAAAGACCATCGGCTGTACCGAACGGTAGCCCGGAAGCGGCTCGGTTGCCGGATCATCCGCAAGCGTCACCGTATCGCCGACACGGGCGTCGCCTACGGTTTTTATTGAAGCGGCGATATAGCCTACCTCGCCCGCATAAAGAGCCTCTGTCTGTTCCAGACCGGTTGCGCGCATGAAACCAAGCTCCACCACGGTAAATTCCGATCCTGTCGCCATAAGGCGGATCGTATCGCCTGTACGGAGCTGACCCTCTTTAAGTCTTACATATATGATAACGCCCTTGTAGCTGTCGTAATACGAATCGAAGATCAGAGCCTGCAGGGGCTTATTGCTGTCGCCCTGCGGAGGCGGGATCTCCCGTACTATCTGTTCCATAACGTCATGGATATTGATACCCGCCTTTGCCGAAATACAGGGAGCGTCCTCAGCAGGCAGACCGATAACATCTTCTATCTCCTTTTTCACTCTTTCGGGGTCGGCGCTGGGGAGGTCGATCTTATTTATAACGGGAACAATTTCAAGACCGGCGTCAAGCGCAAGATAGGTATTGGCAAGGGTCTGGGCTTCTATTCCCTGAGAGGCGTCAACAACGAGTACTGCGCCCTCGCAGGCGGCAAGTGAACGTGAGACCTCGTAATTGAAGTCAACATGACCGGGGGTATCTATAAGATTGAATATATACTGCTGACCGTCGTCGGCATTATATAGCAGGGTAACGGCATGAGCCTTGATAGTAATGCCGCGTTCTCTTTCAAGTTCCATATCGTCGAGGAGCTGATCCTGCATTTCGCGGACGGCGACAGATTTAGTCTGTTCGAGGATCCTGTCCGCGAGGGTAGACTTACCGTGGTCGATATGGGCGATTATACTGAAATTCCTGATTTTATCTCTTTGAAAATCCATTGTTCCACCTACTGAAAAAAGTAATCTTCCGTTTTTATGCGGCAGTTCAGGCAGAAAGTCCGGAGCTGCCGTAGCTGATTACAATTATAGCATATTTTTATAATACAGACAATCCCCGTATCTTATATTATTCGATTTATAGCAGGCGCATTGCAAAAAGCGGCAGAGATCAGTAAAACAAAAAATCCTGCCACTTGCATGACAGGATTTTTCTTTCGTGCCGGTGACCGGACTTGAACCGGTACGGTATTAACTACCGAGGGATTTTAAGTCCCTTGCGTCTGCCGATTTCGCCACACCGGCTTATCACAACATATGAATTATATCATATCCGCGATATTTTTTCAATACAGAATCGAAAAAAATACAGCCCATAAGAATAAAAAAATGCTTGACAAACCGATAATAATGATATATAATTATTTCTGTTGCTGAAACAAAATATTTGCGAGTGTGCTGGAATAGGCAGACAGGCACGTTTGAGGGGCGTGTGTTTCACGACGTATGGGTTCAAGTCCCATCACTCGCACCAAAGCGAAAATCCTGTTCAGTAAATTGTACCCAAGAAACCGGATACACAATCTTTAGTGAATCCGTGCAGCGTCCCCGGAAAGTGGACAGGTCAGAAAACTCGAAACCCTGATATGTGGACAGCAGCCGAATGGGGCAGTTAGTAAAACCCGTCATAATAATTTCTTGTTTTTTATAAAAAAACTATTGACATTTCCGTAAATTTGGTATAGAATTTCTTTAAACCGTTGAGGAAGAGTGAGTAGGCTGACGCCTTTCCTTTCAGAGAGCTGCGGACGGTGGGAGCGCAGCAGGAAAATTCAGACCGAATGGACTTCTGAGGGCAAACAGAAATGCTTTTCAGCAGAGTATGTAAGACGGGGTGACTTCCCGTAACCATTAGTCAGCGTATGTCAGTACGCACCGAGAGGACGCTTTCAGCGTCAAGCAGGGTGGCACCGCAGGTTTTTCCTGTCCCGGCATTTGTATGAATGTCCGGGACAGTTTTGTTTTATCTGAACTCTTTCGGACGATATATCAACCCTCTGTATTATTTTTTACGAAAGGATGTAATCATCATGAGCGAAAACAAGATCCCTTACAAAATCTATCTCAGCGAATCGGAGATACCCGAAAAATGGTATAACCTCAGAGCCGATATGAAAAATAAACCGGCTCCCCTCCTTAACCCCGGCACAGGCAAGCCCCTTTCCGCAGAAGAACTCAGCGCCGTTTTCTGCGAGGAACTTGTCGCTCAGGAGCTTGACGACACTACCCCCTATATTGATATTCCGCAGGAAATACGCGATTTCTACAAGATGTACCGCCCTGCTCCGCTCGTCAGAGCATACTGCCTTGAAAAAGCTCTCGGCACTCCGGCTAAGATCTACTACAAATTCGAGGGCAACAACACAAGCGGCAGCCATAAGCTCAATTCCGCAATAGCTCAGGCTTATTATGCAAAAAAACAGGGTCTTAAAGGCGTTACCACTGAAACAGGTGCAGGTCAGTGGGGTACAGCTCTTTCAATGGCTTGCGCATACCTCGGACTTGACTGCAAGGTATTCATGGTAAAGGTAAGCTATGAGCAGAAACCCTTCCGCCGCGAGGTAATGCGTACCTACGGCGCAGACGTTACTCCCTCTCCGTCAGAAACTACCGAGGTCGGCAGAAAGATCCTTGCCGAGCATCCCGGCACGACCGGCAGCCTTGGCTGCGCTATCTCCGAGGCTGTCGAAGTCGCTACTCATACCGAAGGCTACAGATATGTCCTCGGTTCCGTACTGAATCAGGTTCTCCTGCACCAGTCAGTTATCGGTCTGGAGGCAAAGGCTGCCCTCGACAAATACGGCGTCAAGCCTGATATCATCATCGGCTGCGCAGGCGGCGGCTCAAACCTCGGCGGTCTTATCTCCCCGTTCATGGGCGAAAAGCTCCGCGGCGAAAACGATTACCGCATCATCGCCGTCGAGCCGGCTTCATGCCCGAGCTTCACAAGAGGCGTATTTGCATATGATTTCTGCGACACAGGCATGATCTGTCCTCTTGCAAAGATGTATACCCTCGGTTCAAGCTTTATCCCGTCCGCAAACCATGCCGGCGGTCTGCGTTTCCACGGTATGTCCTCTACTCTCAGCCAGCTTTATCATGACGGTTATATGGAGGCTGTTTCCGTTGAGCAGACTTCCGTATTCGAGGCAGCAGAAAAGTTTGCGCGCATCGAAGGTATCCTTCCCGCTCCCGAAAGCTCACACGCTATCCGCGTTGCTATCGACGAAGCGCTCAAGTGCAAGGAAACAGGCGAGGAAAAGACCATTCTCTTCGGTCTTACCGGCACAGGTTACTTTGACCTCGTTGCATATCAGAAGTACAACGACGGCACGATGAGCGACTATATCCCCACCGACGAAGAACTCGAAAAAGCAAGAGAAAATCTCCCGAAAGTGTAAATCAATGCATAATTCATAATTCATAATGCATAATGAAATGACCCCCGACGGTTTTTTCCGCCGGGGGTCATTTATGCCTGAAAAGTCAGTTTCTTATGTCCTGAGCTTTATTATTTCAGTACTATTGCGCTGTATGCAGGCATTGTGATCTCCTGTCCGCTTACCGTAAATTCCTTGACGTCGTCCGCCTTATCCTCTGCGCTGCTCTCCGCCTGAGATGAAACTCCTGCCAGCGCATTGAGCGCGTCCATTCCAGATGATCCTGTTTCTTTTGTATCACCGGCATCTGCAAGCAGATATCCTCTTACCTCATTTATCTTGAACTGATCTTCGGGTATCGTTACCTTAGCGGATTTTGAACCGGTATTGAACATTACAAGGACCTTGCTGCCGCCGTTGTCACAGATATATCCTGCCGCAGCGTCGTTTCCGACTTCAACTGCGGTCATATCTCCGCGCCCGATCTCGGGATTCTGGTTTTTGAGGGCAATAACGCGCCTGTAGAAGCTCTGGAGAGAATCCTTGTCCTTGAGCTGCTCGTCAACTGCCTTTTCGGGAACGTCCTTGTTTTTCGCCCCCGGAATCTTCGGAACATATCCGGTGGTGTCAGCTGCCGACCAATACATTCCCGTTCTCTTGTCGGGGTCGGACTGCGATCCTGTCATGCCAATCTCTTCGCCGTAATATACGAACGAATTTCCTGCGGTCAGGATATACAGACAAGCAGCCATTCTGCGCTCGGTATCGCTCATCAGGAAGCCTGCGCTTCGTCCGGTATCATGATTGGAAATAAATGGTGTGTTTATTGCGTCGGGATTATTGGCTTTTATCTTCTTCTGATAAGACGCCATTGACTTGACGTATTCAACAGCGTTTTCACTCCTTACAGCAGTTGATACACGTCCTGTTGCGCCCTCCTCGGCAAAATCAAAGAAGCTGTCCACACCGGATTTGTAATAATTTGAAACCGTACCGCTGTCCGTCCAGCATTCGCCTACCATATAGACATCGCTTTTCAGGGATTTCGCATAGTCATAAAGCCATTTCAGATCGTCGATGGAATCGTTGTTTCCGGTGCTTTCAAACCACAGCACCGCGTCCAGACGGAAACCGTCAACTCCCATATCAAGCCAGAATTTGACAATATCCTTTATCTCTTCCCTCAGCTTTTCATTTTTAAGATTCAGATCGGGCATATCGGCTGAGAAATTGCTCTCATAATACCAGCCGTCCACGCCCGTCGGACGCCAGCCCGAATCGACCTGAGTTTTTTCAAAATGATAATACTGCGCATAGCCGTCAGTTTTACCTTCTTTAAGCTCTTTTATTGCCTGCTTGTACCACGGGTGATTTTTTGAGCTGTGATTCAGCACAAGGTCGATTATCACGTTTATATTGCGCTTATGCGATTCATTCAGCAGCTCCTTGAAATCGTCAAGTGTTCCGTAAGCCTCGTCTATCTGCTTGTAATCGGTAACGTCATATTTATGATATGACGGAGAGGGCATTACCGGCATAAGCCATATACCCTCAATTCCGAGGTCGTCGGTGGTTTTTGCATCGCCGTCATTCAGATAATCGAGCTTTTTTGTTATTCCCTTGAGATCGCCTATCCCGTTTCCGTCGCTGTCATAGAAGGAATACGGGAATATCTCATAAAATGTCCTGTATTTGTCATTCGACGGCGTATATTCCACCGTACCGAAGCCGCCGTCCTCCGGCAGAGCGAGAGTTGCTGCTGTCTGTGTGCTTTCCGCCGAGGACTGACCTGCGGAAGCGGAGGAATTACTGTTATTGCCGCTGCCTGCGCAGCCTGTAAATATTACTGACGAAAACAATGCTGCGGAAAGAGCTGCGGATACTATTTTTCTTTTGTACATATTGATCTCCTTTTGCAGTTATAACCGCAAAGTATGTCCCCCGCCTCTAAGGCGGCGGGTGCCATATATCCGTTCAGTGGGAGTAAAAATCTCCCACTGAACGACAGCAAGCCTATCTCCCACTGAACGACAGCAAGCCTACGGCTTGCCTTTGCTTGTTGAAAGCAAAGCTTTTAAATAAAGCAGGGAAGCGCGAGCATCCCTGCTTTGATTTGAAATGATATCAGCCCTTTACAGCGCCGCCTGTTACACCTGCAACATAGAATCTCTGCATGATTATGAAGAGTATCGTAATCGGGATAGCGATAAGAACCGCACCTGCGCAGAAAGTTGTGAAGTATTCGGTGATATGCTCAGGCTCGAGCATTGAGTAAAGACCGAGAGCAACTGTGAAGTTGTCTTTGTTAGCCTTCATGAAGTAGCTTACGAAGATGTAGTCGCCCCACGGACCTATGAACGTTGTAAGTGCCGTATAAACGATGATCGGCTTTGAAAGCGGAAGAATGATGATCCAGAAGATCTGGTTTCTTGTCGCGCCGTCGATCTTTGCAGCCTCGTCGAGTGAACGCGGGATCGTATCGAAGAAGCCCTTTGATACCTGATATCCAAGACCTGCGCCTGCGGAATATACAAGGATAAGTCCGAACAGTGACTGTTTCAGACCGAAGATTTCCATGATGTTGTATGTAGCTGCCATTGACATGAAGCCCGGGAACATACCAAGGATAAGACCGAGGTTAAGGAAAGTCTTACGGCTCTTGAAACGAAGTCTTGAGAATGCGTAGCTTACCATGAGAATGATAAGTGTTGAGATAATGCATGAGCAGATCGCAACGAATAATGTATTGAGGATCCACTTGCCGTAGGGATAGATCATTTCGCTCTGGGGAACGATCTCGCCCGTAACGTCATCGCGCTCAACGAAAAGTCTTATAAAGTTATCGAATGTCCACTGTTTCGGGAAAAGATATGAGGTAGAAATACCGGGTTCTCCTCTGAATGCCTGTATTACCAGCCAGAAGATCGGGAAGATCCAGAGAACAACCATTATCGAAAGGATAATATATATCGCGATATTTGCAGCTCTTCTCTTTGCTGCATAACCTGCCTGCATATTATTATTCGGTGATTGTACAGATACATTTGTCATGAGAATTCCTCCTCATTCTTTGATGATTTGGACATATTGAATGTAATAAGCGAGCCGGCTGCGCAGAAGATGAATACGAAGATACCGATTACTGCTGCGAGGTTGAAGTCCGAGGTATTAACTGTCAGTTTATACAGCCATGTTACAAGAAGGTCTGTCTGACCTGCTTTGTAGTAGGACGCCGGGCTCGGTCCACCGCCTGTAAGGAAGTAGATAACGTTGAAGTTATTGATATTGCCTACGAATGTAGTGATAAGGTAGGGGGTGGTTACAAAGAATATGTACGGGAATGTGATCTTGGTGAACTGCTGTACTGCATTTGCACCGTCGATACGAGCACTCTCATAAAGATCCTCAGGGATATTCATAAGAAGACCGGAGGAAATAAGCATTGTGTACGGGATACCGACCCACATATTGACGATAATTACTGTAACTCTCGCCCATGTAACATCGGTAAGGAAGGGGAACTGTGTACCCCAAAGTACATTAAGACCGGTGGATTCACCGAGGAGAAGTCTCATGATAAGGAGTGTTACGAACTGAGGAACAGCTGCTGTGATAACGAACATTGTTCTCCAGAAAGCCTTGAACTTGATCTCCTTCTTATTGATCATGAGTGCAAGGATAATACCGAAAATGTAGTTTGTGAAGGTTGCGAAAACTGCCCATACGAGTGTCCATACGAGAATCTTTCCGAATGTTTCGGATTTCATCGGGTTGGAATAGAATACGTCTGCGAAGTTTTCAAAGCCTACCCACCAGTAAAGGTTTCCGGGCGGCTGGTGATCAATATCATAGTTTGTGAAGGCTATACAGATCGTGAACAGGATCGGAAGAACCGTGAAGAGAAGCAGAAGAACTACCGGAATAACAAGAAGAGTAACATGGAAACGCTCGTCAAGGAACATTTTCAGTTCTTCTATTGTACCCATCGGCTTTTTGCCGCTCTTGATGATCTCATAGCTGCTGTATGCGCTCTTTGTGTTTGCAATATAGACCGCGAAGAATGCGATCGATACGAGTACTGTAAGAACGAAGAACAGAAGTATACGGTTTGAATCATCAACCGTATCGACGTTGATCATTTTCTTACCACCAAGTCCGAGGGGATCAACCTCATATCTCGGAGCCTCGCTTCCGATTACGCCGTTGAAGATCTGGTTGTCATAACCATCGATAACAACATTTGTGCTGTATATCTTTGTAATATAGGTTATGCCGAAGGTTGCCATGAAGTAGAAATATGCTACCTCAGCTGCAAGGAACAGTAAGCCCTTGCCTATCTGTCTGTGCATCATGCTTCCTGCGCCCATGATGACGTATGAAAGCTTGGTGCCGATATCACCGTTTACGAATCTTGTACCGTAGTTTTTAAATCCGCGGCCGATGAATATGAATATGCTCTTGAAGAAAAGTCCGATTGCCTTGAAAAGATTCACAATAGCTCCCGGTATACCGGTAAAGAAGGACTTGATCTTATAGGCTATCTTCTGACCTCTCGTCATCTGGACATAATCAAGATAATCCATTCATATAACACTCCTTTTTGCCGAATAAGCTGTCTGCGTCATACGGTCAAATATGAGCAGCCCGGTTTACTGACCCAAGCTGCTCATACCGAACATCTGAATTATAGCAAACAATAATATAAAGTTTTAATTTTTATCAGTCGCCTTCGATCTGAGTAACGATCTGCTGGAGGCCTTCCTGAAGCTCAGCATCAGTTTTTGCGCCCTTAGCTGTTACGATATCGCCGCCGAAGCCGCCGATATTTGTTGACCAGTACTTGGAGCTTACGCTCTGACCCTGTGCGTGTGAGAAGGGCTTCTGAGCCTCGATAGCCTGAAGTGCCGGATCAGCCTTAACCTTATCGTTTTCGAGAGCTGTCTTGCTGGTCGGGATAAGACCTCTTGTTTCATAGCGCTTGAGCTGTGAGTCGCTGTTTGTGAGATAGTAAGCAAGTGTCTGAGCAGTTACCGGGAACTTGGTAAATGCGTTTACGCCTACGACCTTATATCCGCCGAAGGAGTGGAGCTGTACCTGCTTGCCGTCGATAAGAGCTGTCGGGAGTTTAGCTGCGCCGACATTTTCTTCGCCGATAGCTTCCTTGATAGCCGGACCTTCCCATGTACCGATAACAGCTGCTGCCATTAAACCGTCTGCGAAGCCCTGCTGTACAACTGCGTTGTCACCTGATGTACCTGCGCTGCCCTTGAAGCCTGCACCTACCTTTTCGGAAATATGGCACATTGCCTTTGCAGCGTTAAGACCCTCGGTAGTATTGAATGTAGCCTTCTGAACCTTTGTTGAGTTATCATATGTGATCTCGCAGCCTGCTGCAAAGAAGAATGCTGCATTGTACCAACCGTTGCCGAGGTTAAAGTATACGCACTTATTCTGTGCGTTTGCTGTTTCGATCATCTTGTCGAGATCTGCAACATCTGCCTCGGTCTTGAATACTCTTTTGTCGTAATACATGAAGAAACCGTTGTCAGATGTCTTCGGGTATGCATAAGCTGTGCCGTTCTGTGAGCATACAGCTACAGAGTCATCTGTGTTGTTAGCCTTTACGTTCTGCTGGAACAGAGGACCTACCTCTGCGAGTGCCTTAGCGGATACGAGAGTTGAAAGCTGGTCATCAGCGAAGTTGAATACATCTGCGCCGTCCTTCGGGGACTCAAGGATCTTACCGCCTGCCTTGTCCTCGCCGTAGGAGGAGTTGACCTTGATATCAAACTTATATCTGCTGTCGCTATACTTTTCCTTGAACTCTTTTACAAGAGTCTTTTCAAATTTGCTGTCATCTGATGAGCACCAGAGTTCGAGCTTGATCGTGCCGTCGTTCTTTGAAGCTTCCTCAGCCATAGCAGCCTTGATCGTTTCGATCGTACCCGGATCGTCGATATTTGTAACTGTGCTTGTACCGTCAACTACGGAAGCGTCGCCGGATGCTGCCGATGCATCGCCGGAAGCTGTGGAAGTGCTGCCGGAGGTCGCAGTGCTTGTCTTGGTTGCGTTGTTGTTGCTGCTGCAGCCTGCAAGAGCTGTAGCCGCCATCATTGCAGTGAGCACCAGAGCAAGTGCTCTCTTAGTTTTTGTAACCATTGTAATGATCCCTCTTTCTGAAAATATTATTTATCGCGCACACAAACGTGCCTGACGGTCGACGATACCGACTGCGGGTCTTGACTGCGCAAAAGCAGAAACCGGGCATTCGTCGACCACTGTAATAATGATATCATAAGGAATGGGGGATTTCAATGGTAAGTTGTCATTTTTATCTATATTCATAATTGAGGTTTTGATTTTTTGTTAAACTATCCAAACAAATATTAATTTTTCGTATATTTCACTAAATTGTACATCTGTTTTTTGTTAATTCGGCTCGATTTCTTCTTGTGCAAAATATCTATATCATATTTTAACACTTTTGAAATATTGTTTCGGATTTGTTAAATTTGCAACGTACCGAAAGCATTTTACCAACAAAAAACTGCTTTTTTTAGGGTCATATGTCAAAATACACAAAGCATTATTTCTGCACCTATAACCAAGTTTTCACCTGCACTTTTGTGCAATTATTTTAAAAATCAGAAAACGAATCTGAGAATTCCGGTCAGCACAAGGATAGCCGCCGAAAGCAGCGAAAGCCACAATTGTCTTATCCCCCTGCGTCTGCCCGCAAATCTGCCGGCAAATTCCCCGGCGCAAAGCAGCAGTAGCTGGAACCCGCCGCACAAAAGAGGTATCAGCGCCGCACTTCCGCCGACCGCCGCGCCTATCCCGGCGGAAAAGGAATCCGCCGAAAGCGCTGCGCCGATATAAGCGGCTTCCCTGAGATCGACCGAGCGCGAACCGTCACCGTCACAGGCGGCAGGATCGCGGATTATTTCCGCAGTTTTTCCGAGAGGGGTCTTTGAATCGGGAGATGCGGCCCTGCCGCGTCTTTCCTCAATGAAAGCGCCTGCCGCGGTATATGCGCCCAGAGCGATAAGCATTATTGCTCCTATAGCCGTTCCTGTTCCGGCAGGCAGCGCACCCGACAATACATTTCCAAGCGCCGCCGCAAGTCCCGTTACCGCAAGCGACACTGCGCATATCACTATTTTTGACACCGGGGGCATTTTTATCCCCCTGACAGCGCATGACGCGCCGATACCGAAAGCGTCTATACTCAGTGCTGCCGAAAGCACCGTAAGCTCCGCAATATTCACACTATTCCGCCCTTCACACTTCATAGTATCATACTATGCCCGGTATGAAGAGCTGTGAAAAAACTCTTCCGCACAAAAAAAGCGCCTTGCGGCACTTTTTTATTTATTGTTTGTTCCCGTCCTTTTCATTATCATCGCCGCCGTTTTTCCGCGACGCCAGATATATGACAACACACAGGATCACTGCCGCAGCAGAAATACCCCTGAATATCCATCCGTATGCGCCGTGCATAAGGTCAACGGGCATAAGCTCGTTGGCAAACCACCATACAGACAGAAACAGGAAATATATCCCCACAGGAACAATGACAGGATTCAGCCTGCGAAAGCTCACAAGCATCATTATTCCTGCCACAAGCCACATTATTCCATAAATATATCCCAAGATCAAAACTCCCCGTTGCGGCGCGGATCAGCGCTTTCTTTTAGCCAGATCCGTTCCCCTTTCAGTTTTCTTTCTGTCAGAGCCTAAAAGAATATTCAGGACAAAGAACACCACTATCGCTGTTATCCCTATATAATGTATCAGATCCATAAATACATTGTCCGGCACGATCTGGCGGAAAGCATAGTCGAGCAATAACCATACTCCCTCGAACAGAAAAAACAGCGCAAAGGGACGATAATACCGGAAGCTCCTCATTCTCGGGCTGAACATTATCGTTGCGGCGGCAAGACACGCCACAGCGGCTATAATGGCAAATACCATAACTATCACTCTCCGTTACACTGTATTCCGGGTTTACGGCGCGGCTGAAACAACGAACCTCCGCGCACAAATACCCTGAATAACAAATCTAGGGCAATACCGCACAAAGATAGTGCCGCAGATGCGCCGTCTATTTTTTCGTCAGATTGTGCAAAACGAGCGCAGTTAACCTGACGGTTATCAAGCGAGTTAGATGTGGTGCTAAGCCGCAAGGCGGTCTTTGTGCGGTGTTGCCCTAAATAAAATTATACTTTGTCGTGAACAAAAAATCAAGTATTTGCTTATTGATAACGGCAATTAAAAATAATAAGTCCCGGTTTTATAACGAATTGTAATTTCATAAATTAATCTACGAATCGTATAATAAAAAATAAAAAAAACTCTTGCATTTTACATTTCGCAGTGCTATAATAATTGAGTCGTCAGAAACGACAGAAAAATAGTCGGTGTTGATGGCGTCGAGGGTCCACCCGTTCCCATGCCGAACACGGAAGTTAAGCTCGATCGCGCCGAAGATACTTGGTTGGTGACGACCCGGGAAAATAGGAAGATGCCGACATCTGAAACAGCCGCCCAATAGGGCGGTTGTTTTTTTGCCGGACTAATACAAAAAGGAAAAAGATCAGGAGGAAATCAGCTTGGCAATCACGAATAAGGAACTTATCGAAAAACGCAGGACCTTTGCTATAATCTCCCACCCGGACGCCGGAAAGACTACGCTTACGGAGAAGCTTCTGCTTTATACCGGAACGATACAGCTTGCCGGATCGGTCAAGGGAAAAAAGACAGACAAACACGCCGTTTCCGACTGGATGGAAATAGAAAAGCAGCGCGGTATCTCCGTCACCTCTTCTGTAATGCAGTTCAATTACGGCGGATACTGTATAAATATAATCGACACACCCGGTCACCAGGATTTCTCCGAGGACACATACCGCACGCTTATGGCTGCCGATTCCGCAGTCATGGTCATCGACGCATCAAAGGGCGTTGAGGCTCAGACGCGCAAGCTTTTCAAGGTCTGCGTAATGCGCCATATCCCGATATTCACATTTATAAACAAAATGGACAGAGAATCACGCAGCCCCTACGAGCTGCTTGAAGACATAGAAAACGTCCTCGGCATACACACCTGTCCGATGAACTGGCCTATCGGCTGCGGCAGGGATTTCAAGGGCGTATATGATTTCGGAAAGAAGGAAATACTTGCTTTCACTGCCAACAACGGACAGCGCGAGGTAGAGATGGACGAGCTGACCATTGATTCTCCCGAGCTTGATGATCGTCTGGGTGAAACTCTCGCGCAGACGCTCCGCGACGACATCGAGCTTTTAGAGGGTGCAGGAGATGATTTCGACCTTGAGCAGGTACGCAGAGGCGAACTTACTCCCGTATTTTTCGGATCGGCGCTTACGAATTTCGGTGTTGAGCCGTTTCTTGCGCAGTTTTTACAGATGACAACTCCGCCGCTCCCGAGAAAGACCGTTGAGGGCGAGGTTGATCCCTTTGACGACAGTTTTTCGGCGTTTGTATTCAAGATCCAGGCAAACATGAACAAAGCACACCGTGACAGGATCGCATTCATGCGTATCTGTTCGGGAAAATATGACAAGACCATGGAAGTCTATCATGTACAGGGCGACAAAAAGATGCGTCTTTCACAGCCCCAGCAGCTCATGGCGCAGGACAGAGAGGTGATCAGCGAGGCTTATGCCGGAGATATAATCGGTGTATTTGATCCGGGCATTTTCTCAATTGGCGACACGGTATGTTCGCCGTCGAAGAAAGTACGTTTTGAAGGGATACCGACATTTGCGCCGGAGCATTTTGCGAGGGTACGGTTAAAGGACACCATGAAGCGCAAGCAATTTGTCAAAGGGATAACGCAGATCGCGCAGGAGGGTGCGATACAGATATTCCAGACGCTTGGCGGCGGCATGGAAGAGGTAATAGTAGGTGTTGTCGGAGTACTCCAGTTCGAGGTACTGGAATACAGGCTGAAAAACGAGTATAATGTTGACATTGTGCTTGAGCATATGTCATATGAGCTTATCCGATGGATAGAGAATGATGATATTGACCCGAAGGCATTGAATCTCACGACTGACACAAAGCGGATACAGGATCTGAAAGGAAAGCATCTTCTTCTTTTCACAAGCGAATGGAACATCACATGGGCGCTTGAACACAACAAAGGTCTTACTCTGACAGATTTCAGCAAGAATTAGCTCCGGCGGAGGCACTGCGCCTTTGTGCGCTGTTGCCTTAGTAAAACCCATGTCAAAAAAAAAGAGATCGCTGCTGCATCATTATTTGACGCGGCAGCCTTTTTTGCATATTAACAGGATAACTCCTATATATATTTTATCATACAGATAATTGCCGCCTTCCGTCCCTCCGCATACAGATCATGAAACGAAAGAAGGATCAAATATGCAATGGCACACTATCAGCTCAAATGAAGCCGTCCGCATCCTCAGATCGGACGAAAAAAAAGGTCTTTCAAATTCTCAGGCTCTCGACCGCAGCCAACGCTACGGAAAAAATACCCTTCGTACCCGAAAAAAACAAAGCATCGTCGTGAAATTCCTTTTGCAGTTTACGGATTTTATGGTACTTATCCTCCTTGCCGCCGCCGCTGTTTCGTTCGCAGTGGCTGCGCTGAGCGAGGACGGCGATCTTATCGACCCGATAATGATCCTCCTTATCGTGATCGTCAATGCCGTTATCGGTACGGTTCAGGAATGTCGCGCCGAAAAAGCAATAGACGCCCTGAAAAAACTTTCCGCTCCCCATGCGCGCGTCATAAGAAACGGAAAAACTCTCTCCGTACCCTCTGAGGACGTTACTACAGGCGATATCCTTCTTGTCGAGGCAGGCGACCTTGTCCCGGCTGATGCAAGACTTATCGAAGCCGTGTCCCTCCGCGCTGAGGAAGCCGCCCTTACCGGCGAAGCCGTACCCTCTGAAAAACAGGCGGATATGATCCTCCCCTCCGATACCCCCGACGCCGATAAATGCAATATGATCTTCTCCTCGACCTGCATTTCGTCAGGTCACGGAAAAGCCGTCGTCACCGATATCGGAATGGATACAAGAGTCGGAAAGATCGCATCTATGCTCGATCAGGACGAAAGCCCCCGTACTCCGCTGCAGATAAGCCTTGCAAAAACAGGCAGGATACTCGGCATATGCGCCGTCGGGATCTGCGCGCTCATTTTCGCGCTGGGACTGATACAGAAAATTCCGCCGCTCGATATGTTCATGATATCAATAAGCCTTGCCGTCGCCGCTATCCCGGAGGGACTTCCTGCCGTTGTTACCATAGTCCTCGCAATGGGCGTTCGCCGCCTTGCCGCAAACAGAGCAGTTATCCGCAAGCTCCCGGCAGTGGAAACTCTCGGACGCGCCGACGTTATCTGCTCGGATAAGACAGGCACTCTCACACAGAACAAAATGACAGTGGAAACTCTTTCGTCCTCTTCCGGACGAATATCGCCGCAAAGCGAAAGCGGATCCTTTCTTCTGTCGCTGATGAGCCTTTGCAGCAACAGCACCCTGACCGAAAAGAACGGGACTTTTTCCGCAGAAGGCGACCCGACCGAAACCGCCCTCGTCATTGCCGCCGCCGAAGCAGGCAAAAACAAGAACCGTCTGGACAAGGATTTCCCCCGTATCAGGGAAATACCGTTCGACCCGAAAACAAAAAGAATGTTAACACTGCACAGGCTGCCCGGCGGCGGTTTCCGTACCATCGCAAAGGGCGCTCCGGATATCCTCCTCGCAGACTGCGCCTCGGTCTATACCGGGACGGGAACCAGACCTTTATCCGAACGGGAAAGAAATGCCCTGCTCGCGGAAAACGATTCTCTTGCCGCTCAGGGCATAAGAGTGATAGCTGCCGCATATAAGGACAGCAGCTCTGCCCCGTCAGATAAGGAAATGACAGAGGGACTTGTTTTCTGCGGCTTTGCAGGAATGAGCGATCCTCCGCGGTCCCAGGTATACGGCGCTGTCGCGCAGTGTCACAAGGCAGGGATCAGGATAATAATGATAACCGGCGACCATATCGCCACCGCAAAGGCGATAGGCGCAAAGCTCGGCATCATGAAGCCGCAGGACAAGGCGTCGACCGGCGCGCAGCTTGACGCCATGACTGACGAGCAGCTCCGCTGCGATATCGGAAAATACAGTATATTTGCCCGTGTATCTCCGGAGCACAAGGTACGCATAGTCAAGGCTCTGCGAAGTACCGGAGCAGTAACGGCGATGACGGGCGACGGAGTCAACGACGCGCCTGCGCTGAGATGCGCGGATATCGGCTGCGCGATGGGTCTGAGCGGAACAGACGTTGCAAAGAGCGCTGCCGATATGGTGCTGACCGATGACAATTTCGCAACGATCGTAAAAGCCGTAGAGCAGGGGCGCAGTATTTTTGACAATATCCGCCGCACGATACATTTCCTGCTTTCAAGCAATATCGGGGAGATACTTACGGTGCTTTGCGCCTTTCTGATGCGTCTGCCTTCTCCTCTGCTTGCGATACAGCTGCTCTGGGTGAATCTTGTGACGGATTCACTTCCTGCGCTGGCGCTCGGCGCGGAGCCTGCCGCAAAGGATATAATGGAACGTCCGCCCGACAAGAACAAAAGCGGGATTTTCACCCGAAGTTCTGTCCGTTCGATCATTATTGAGGGTTGTTTTATCGGGGCGCTGGCATTTCTCGCCTACACAACAGGCAGGGTATTCTTTGACGGCGGCGGCGACCCCGTCACAGGCAGGACGATGACCTTTGCCGTACTGAGTCTGAGCCAGCTTGTACACTCATTCAATCTGAGGAGCGAAAAATCCCTGTTCAGGACCGGCATCACCGGAAACCCGAAGCTTGTGATATCATTCCTGATCGGAGCGGCAATGCAGATATCGGTAATATCCATTGCTCCGCTTGCGGGGATATTCCGTGCCGTACCGCTTTCGCCGCTGTGCTGGCTGATAGTCGGCGCTTTGTCGCTTGCGCCATTAGCGGTAGTGGAAACGGAAAAGCTGTTAATAAACAAAAAATAATGAAAAGAAAAGCCGCCCCGGTAAAATGGGGCGGTCATAACTGTTTTTATCTTCTTTCCACGGAAGTGTTGTAATGCTGTACTTGTATGGTCTTTTCGATCATTTCGTAAGCATCCATTGATTTTTCACTCTGGGGGAACCAACCGGTCACAGTATCATATGTGTTATTAAGATAGGTTTCTATTGTAGAACGCTCAGTTGATGAAAGATCGTTTTTGTGTTCGGAATAAGCTTTGCATACATTGATAATAAAATCAAGCATATAGTCTTCGTCCGAATCAAGTTTCGCAGTATCTAATCCATCGGGATAATAGTTGTATCTCGTAACCAGATCTGCCGCACATTCCAAGCGTTTGGCAGCTTCCTCCCTGAAAAGAAAGTCAGCTTGTTTTGCATCTGTGTAAAATCTCTCATTTTCTTTATCATTTGCAATTTTTTCCTGGAGCTTCTTCTGCTGTTCTATCAGATCTTCTCTTCCGATGGACGCAAAAAATTCCTCATCTGACATACCCTGATATTCTTGTTTTACTGATTTCCTCTGCTCTATCATGGCATTTTTTTCTTCCTGAGTAAAGCTCAATACCGGAGCTCTGTTTTCTTTTTCAGCAAGTATTATTTCATTTGTTCTGTTTTGAGCAGATTCTGAAAAATCACCAAGATCAAGAGCAAGAACACCTGCGGAACATATAGCGATTGCTGTTGCAGCAACACAAACACTTGCGACTATCCTTTTCATTTTGTTTTTCATAATAATCGATCCTTGTATTATAAAGTAGTAGTGTTTAATGTCCCTCTCCAAGGACAATATGCTATACTGTTTAGAGATACTGTGGATCAGTGAATCACTCCTACCGCCTAGTTAGATACCGCATGACGGTTTATTTAGCACAAGGTTACGATCGCAAGGAGTACCGTGGACTAAACAGTATCAAAATTTATTCAAAAGAGGTATTGCTATGATTTATGTCGGAATTGATGTTGCAAAAGACAAGCACGATTGCTTTATTATGAACTCTGAAGGCGAGGTTCTATGCAAGCCGTTTGTTATTCGCAATAATCGAGCCGGCTTCGACAGCCTTTATGAGAAGATCTGTTTCGCAGCCGAAAGCCCTGACAAAATAAAAGTAGGACTTGAAGCCACAGGACATTACAGCTACAACATTCTGGGCTATCTCCTCGATAAGGGTTTGCCGACCTACGTTATCAATCCGTTACATACCAATCTTTACAGAAAAAGTCTAAGCCTTAGAAAGACGAAAACGG
>CACYWT010000045.1 GCA_902778175.1 uncultured Ruminococcus sp.
TGGAGGAACTAAACAAGGGGACGCCCTCTTTCCCAGGGCGTCCCCTCTTAAAAAAAGCCCCACTGGGGCTTTTTTTAATTCACCCCTTGCGGAGGGATTGTATGCCTGAGTGTTTCGCGCTCTGCGGAGCGCGACGAGGGCGCTGCCCTCGACCTGCAAGCCTTTAAAAAGGCTTGACCTAAACTTGCCGTTCTGTTTCCCACGACTTTCTTCCCGGCGCGAGTTACGAAGCTTCCCGATGTGTACAGAGCGGAGCCGGAGGCGCAGCGACCAACGCGAATGGACACCGGCGGCACGCCGGCGCGAATTGACACCGGCGGCACTCCGCTGGCGCGTGCTCGCTTACTTTCGTAGAAATTGTTGGTTTCGTCTTGGTTGACGTGAGTAAGTACTGTGCTTTTTAGCTTTAGAAGTAATTCAAGTATAATAATGATAAAACAGGCGCTTGTTTCCGGAAAGGAATTATGATAGGTCAGAACAGAGCAGCCGGAAAGTGACCGCGCAGGCGGTCACGGCGGCGGTATGGGATTGAGTTTCTTACGGAGCAGCGCCGTGAACCGCGACCAATAAACTACCGCCTTGTATTCAGAGCGGAACGGAGTGGAGCGACCAACGCGAATTGACCGCGGAGGCACTCCGCCCGGCGAGTTTGTTCTGAAAGGGATCGTTATTTGTTCTTGCATTTGTTAAAAAAATATATTATTATATAAAGGGGTAATATAATAACCCGTAAATAATAAAAATCAGGATGCGCGGCATCCGTGAACCAAGGAGGAAACGACTATGGGTCTTTTTGACAAATTACAGCAGAATCTTTCCCAACAGGCAACTACCGCTAATGAAACAAAACAAACCTTTACTTTCGCATCTCTTCCGGAAAATCTTCAGCAGCTCCAGGCTCTTCCTGAGGCATCTCTGGATTCTCCCTATAAGACGGCGGCACTCGCAGTCTGCGCTTTCTGCGTTTATGCAGTGGATAAGACAGCCGGAGAAGAAATGCTTAATTTCCTCAGAGGACCTAAGGGTCCCCTCAGCCCGTATGATAAACAGTTCTTTAAGGACAGACTTACGGATCAGCAGTATGTTCCGTTCTCGTATTTCGAGGGCGCAAAACCGGCTAACGATTACCGCCCCGATGAACCGAGCAGGATCACTGTCTTTGCCGATCCCTATTCCTTCCAGAATGAGGGCTATGCTAAACTGAATATAAACTCCGGCGGAGCGGACAGCCCCCGTCAGATCGTTCTCAGGAGTAAGGGAAATCAGTGGTTCCTGTGGGAACAGTATATCCTTGTCGGTATCAGAAAGCCTGCTTCGCAGGATCCGTGGGCATGATAATACCGATGTACATAAAATCAAAGGGGATGCCCGGTCAAACAGGGCGTCCCCCGCTTTTTTAAAAAAATCTATCAGGCAACACCGTAAAAGGACGCGCATCTGCGGTACTGTCTTTTCTCGGTATTGCTGCAAAAATAATTCAGATCAGGGAGGCAGACGTTATGGCAGCAGATACAAACAAAGAATTAAGAAATAAAATGATCTATCAGGTTTTTGTCAGGAATTTCAGCAAGCAGGGAACTTTTGCTGCGGTCAGGGAAAAACTTGACGATATCCGCGCCCTCGGGACGGATATAATATGGTTTATGCCGATCCACCCGATCGGTAAGCTGAAACGCAAGGGAAACCTCGGTTCCCCGTATGCAATAAGCGATTACCGCGCCGTCAATCCCGAATTTGGTACGCTTGAGGATTTTGTGAGCCTCGTTTCGGCTATCCATGAAAAGGGTATGAAATGTATGATAGACGTGGTCTATAACCATACCTCCCCCGATTCGCTGCTTTCAAGGGAACACCCGGAATGGTTTTACCATAAGCCCGACGGATCTTTCGGGAACCGCGTCGGTGACTGGAGCGATATTATCGACCTTGATTATTCAAATAAGGCTCTGTGGGATTATCAGATAGAAACTCTGTGCTACTGGGCAGGATATGTTGACGGCTTCCGCTGTGACGTCGGACCGATGATCCCGATAGAATTCTGGGAAAAAGCCAGAAAAGAGGTCGCAAAGATAAGACCGGACTGCATATGGCTGAGCGAATCTGTCGAACCGGAATTTATCGTATATCTGCGCTCGCAGGGGATAATCGCCCATGCCGACTGTGAGATGTACCGCGCATTCGATATTTGCTATGATTACGATATCTACCCCGATTTCAAGGGAATATTCAACGGCAGCGGAAGTCTTGAAAAATATCTCTGCGCAGTAAACAGACAGGAATATATCTATCCCGAAAATTATGTCAAGCTCAACTTCCTTGAAAATCACGACCAGACAAGAGCGGCATTTTTCATTCCCGACCCACGCAGTCTGAGAAGCTGGACGGCGTTCATGTTCTTCCGCAAGGGAACGGCTCTCGTCTATGCCGGACAGGAAAAGGGAACGGCGCATCTGCCCGATCTGTTTGATAAGGATACCGTATGCTTTGATGATAAGAACGGAACTGATCTGACGGGGCTTATCGCTGCGCTGTCGGGTATAAAAAAGGACGCGCTGTTTACGGACAGCGTATACAGCGCAAAGGCAGCAGGCGATTCATTTATCGTTGCCGTGCATAAGGGCAAAAATGAAAAGGCAGTCGGTATTTTCCCTGTCAGGGGAGAAACTGCAAGCGTCCCCGTCGGGCTTGAGGACGGAGAATATATCGACCGCATCAGCGGCGGTAAAACTGAGGTACTCCGCGGAATGACGCGCTGTCAGGGCGAACCGGTGATTCTTTTCTCATCGGACAGACAGTCAGCAGTAAAAAACGCCTGAACCACTCAAAAAAAACAAAGCCGGCGGATCTTTGATCCACCGGTTTTTATCTTTACGGAGCAATGAAAATATATGTGTTGCTGTTCGAGTCAAGCCATTCGAGTATAGCCTTCATTACATTTTCCGGTACTGCTATGCTTCCCTGTGTGGGTTCAATGCCGCAGCGCAGGAATATCTCACAAGCGAGGTTCTTGTCGGGCGAGGAAGTGTTGAATTCCACGACAAGACCGTATTTGTTGGCGTTTTTCGCAGATATCATATGGTCAGCGGAAGACCAGTCCTTTTTGGCGTTTTTGTCAACCTTCTGGTTATAATACTTCGATTTCGGGTCGGTGATCCAGTAGATATCGTCGGTGATCTGAAATGTCGGGAATGTGGTATCCGGCTTTTCACCGATATAGAAGCCTTCGCTTATGCTGTAAAAGCCGAGGGGCGTTTTCTTTGAGCCGCGCTTGATATCAAAATCCGCTCCGCCCGAGCCGATGAATGCCTTGTCTGTTATCGGCTTTCCTTCTCCGGCTATGTTCCACCAGATATCCTTTGAGGATTTCTGATAGCAGTATACCTTCGCCGTACTGTTATCCCCCACGTCAACGAGTATCAGATTGTCAAAGCCGAGAAAATCCGAACCGTATCCGTAAGCCTCGACAGTCTTGATGAGATCCTTCGGGTTTTCCTTGAGATTCTTGGGTTCCTCAAGAATAAGATCAAGACCGTCGCTGCTGACCTTGCTTTCCTCAGGCTTTTTGCTTTCCTCAGGCTTTTTGCTCTCTTCAGGCTTTTTGCTTTCCTCAGGCTTTTTGCTCTCTTCGGACTTTTTGCTTTCCTCAGCAGGCTTGGATTCGGTTTTGGATTCCTGTTTCGATTCCTGTGCCGGCTTTGAGCTTTCGGCATTATTTACCGTACCGGAGGTTTGTTTCTGTGTATTTTTGCTTTTTGTCTGATAATGGAAAAGCTCCTGCGGCAGGATCTTTCCGCCCGAACGGATATCCATTGTCAGTATGACTGCCGAGCCGACCGATGCAGCCAGTATAAGTGAAAGAATTGTCTGTGTAATAATAAATCCCGGTTTTTTCATTAAAGTCACTCCTTTGCGTTTATGTTTTTTGTCGAATCGTTTATATATCCATATTATATTATACTTTTATTTTGAATTTTGTAAATAGTTATCGGGAAAATTTATTTATTTTTAATTTGTATTATGGTGTATATAGCTTTTTTTATCAAAAAATGCTATAGTATTTCTATAGAATACAGAATAAGGGAAAAGGAGTGAGGGTACGGTGAATGAAGCTATGGAGATGCTTTCCTTCGGCATAAGGATAGCGGAACCCTTTATTGCGCTTGTCGTAGTGATAATGTGTTTTTATTCGCTCAGAGGCGGACGAAGAGAAGAAAAGGCTCTGATCGTACTTGAAGATGCGGAAAACGAAAGTACTTATCCCGTAATATATTGGGAAAACTCCATCGGCAGGAGCAAAAGCTCGGATATCCGGATAAGCGATCCCACTGTATCGAGGGATCATGCCGTTCTTCTCAGAAGAAACGACGGCTGGTTCGTTGCCGATACCGGTTCAAGATCCGGAGTATATGTCAACGGAGAAAGAACCGTCGGCAGAAGTCCTGTCGGGGTGGGGGATATAATAAGCTGCGGATCGACCTCGCTTGTTCTGCGCAGGGCTGCCGATATGGGCGTAAAGACTCCGCAAAAGGAAAAAAAGACCGTTCCGCAGGCATTGATACTTATCTGCATAATGCTTTATATGTCGCTGCTGACTCTTCAGGGCGTTATCAATACCGGAAAACCGGATATTGTCCTTCCTGCCGCAGCTTTTACCGCGGTGATGTGGATATTCTACGCCGTATCAAGGGCGGTCTTCAAAAGACGCAATTTTGAGCTTGAATCCCTTGCCCTGCTGCTGTCCGGTACGGGTATCATGCTTGCTGCTGCCCATGATATGAAAAACGGCATGACGCAGACCGCCGCAATGGTGCTCGGGATTGTGATATATCTTTTTATGCTGTGGTTTCTGGAGATACCCGACAGGGTAATGAAATGGACTGTTGCGATCTCCGTTCTTACGCTGCTGCTGCTTGCATCTACTCTGGTTCTCGGACGGTCGCTGCACGGAGCAAAAAACTGGATCATAATAGGTCCCGTTTCCGTACAGCCCTCGGAATTTGCAAAGATCGCATATATATTCGCCGGAGCGTCCACGCTTGACGTATTGCAGACAAAGAAAAGTCTTGCGTCATTCATCGCGGTATCGGGTATAAGCGTAGGACTGCTCGTGCTGATGAGCGATTTCGGAACGGGGGTAATATTCTTCGTTTCATTCCTTATGATAGCGTTCATGCGTTCGGGCGATATCAAGACAGTTATCCTTGCGGTAACTGCCGCAGTTCTCGGCGTACTTGTCATGCTTTCCGCAAAGCCCTATATAGCCGACCGGTTTTCGGCATGGGGTCACGTCTGGGAATATGCCGACGATACGGGTTACCAGCAGGTGCGCTCGCTGATATATTCGGCAAGCGGAGGGCTTTTCGGGGTCGGTCTTTCGGACGGATATCTGCAGTATCTTTTTGCATCGGAAAACGATCTCGTTTTCTGTCTGATATGCGAGGAGCTTGGCTGCATTATCGCGCTGCTCTGCGCTGCTGTGATCGGCGGAATGATGATATATTCAAGAGGCGTCACCACACGCAGCCGCTCGACATTCTATTCGATAGCGGCGTGTACCGCCGGAGGAATGCTGGTCTTTCAGTCGGCTCTGAATATCTTCGGAGTCACGGATATACTTCCGCTGACGGGAGTGACCCTGCCGTTTGTCAGCTACGGCGGAACGAGCATGGCTGCCTGCTGGGGACTGATATCGTTTATCAAGGCTGCCGACGAGCGTACATATGCCCGTCATATCCCGAAAACAAAAAAGCGCCGCCCTGAAAAGACGGAGCCGGAATATGTGGAAGTTTAAGGAGGTGCGCTGAATGAGAAACACAAGATCCCGTTCATTTCCGGTGCTTATGCTGACGCTGGCATTTTTTGCCGGACTGATATATTTTATGGTCAATCTTGTCACTCATGCATCGGAGTGGGCTTCAATGCCGTATAACGGACATCTCTCCGACAGCACGGGTCTTGAATATGCAGGGGAAATAAAGGATAAAAACGGCGTTGTCCTTGCATACAGCAAAGACGGAAAACGCCTGTATAATGAGGACGAGGAAATACGGCGCGCCTGTCTGCACGTCGTCGGTGACGACAGCGTGAATATTTCGACGGCGATACAGACTATGTACCGTTCCGATCTGTCGGGGTATAATTTCGTTTTCGGTCTGGGAATGCCCGATTCCCTGAAAAAAGGCGGCGATATCACACTTACGATAGACAGCGAGGTTCAGCGCGCTGCACTCAGGGCTCTGGGGGATTACCGCGGCGCGGCAATAGTATATAATTACAAGACCGGAGATATACTTTGTCTTGCCAGCACTCCGACCTATGATCCGATGAACAAGCCTGAGGATATCGAAACAAACGAAGCGTATGAGGGCGCGTATCTTAACCGCGCAGTATCTGCGACATATGCGCCCGGCTCGACATTCAAGCTCGTTACGGCGCAGGCGGCTCTTGAAAAGGACAGCGAAGCCTACAAGCGCGAATACGACTGTACCGGAGGCACAGAGATAGGCGGCAGGGAAATAAACTGCTATGAGGTCAGCGGACATATTGATATGTTCGGCGCTTTGCGCGAATCCTGCAATGCATATTTTGCGGAGCTTACGGTAGAGCTTGGCAGGGACGCAATGACCGCTCAGGCACAAAAGTGCGGTTTTGGCAAAAGATGGAAATTTGACGGAATAACGACAGCCACAAGCGTATATGACGTATCGAAGGCGGACGAAAACGAGTTTGCATGGTCGGGAGTAGGACAGTACACGGTGCTTGAATGTCCGATGAACATGGCGATACGCACATCTGCGATAGCCAACGGAGGAGTCTGCGTTATTCCTGAGCTGATATCAAAAATGGACAGTTCTCTTGCGGACAAGCTCCGTTCGGACGGAAAATCCTCGCCCGAACGCATGATGTCACAGCAGACCGCAGAAAAACTGAAAGAGATGATGGACGATACGGCAGCGAATTATTACGGCAAGGATTATTTGTGTCCGGAGCTTGATATATGCGCAAAAACAGGAACAGCCGAGATCTCGGACGACGGCACGGCTCATGCATGGGTAACGGGTTTCTCGACCGACGAGGACTGTCCGCTTGCCTTTGCGGTCATAGTTGAGCGCGGCAATTCCGGCTATCAGGTAGCGATCCCAGCCGCATCAGCGATCCTTTCCGCCGCTGCCCGGTCATACCGTTCCTGATTCTTGAGATGCAGAGTACAGCGGTGGAAATCTTTGTCAGAAACAAAGGTTTTCCACCGGATCTCTTTCCAGAAACTGATTTTTGTGAATGAATCCGCGTTCCGCTTTACACGGTTCGACGTCTGCGGTAGAATAAGAGAGGCAAGGCGACCGATATACGGCGCGGCAGTCCCCATATATGAACAAGGGGGATTGATAGCTATGCTTACATACGGAGAAATCATTTCTACGATAGCAGTAGTTATATCAATAGCCCGTTTTGTATTTGAGGCAACACCGCCGGGAGACCGCCTTGCGGCTTAGCACCACATCTGTTGCGCCCGAAGGAAGTGCACTTGGGGTACTCTTTTTCCGTCATTCTGCACAAAACTCGCTTGATAGCCGTCAGGTTATTGGCTCGTTTTGCACAATCTGACGAAAAAATAGACGGCGCATCTGCGGCACTATCTTTGTGCGGTATTGCCTTGACTTGATCAAATACAAAAATGAGCAGAAAAAGAAGTAACCGCCTGTCCTGACAAAACTGCGATTACTTCATTTATATTATAACAGCCGAACCGCTTGGGTGCCAAGCGGATTTTTTTATATCTGTTTGAAAAAGCACTTTTATATTACACAAAATTATGATATACTAATACTGATTATAGTAAAAGGCAGCGCATTTTTTTAAAGACGCGAAAGAAGTCTGACAAAATGCGGGTGCAGGGCGGTCGACCGCCCTGCCGGATCCCAAAGGCAGAGCCTTTGGTGGGGTCCGGGGCAAAGCCCCGGGCGGGTCCGGGCGGCAGCCCGGGGGGAAGGTCCGGGGGGCAGGTTCGGGCGGCAGCCCGGGGAAAAAGGAGATGGGGAAATGTCTGAATTTATCAGGAAGAAAATATGCGAGGGGGTCGCGTTCAGCAGTGTGACTGATGACCGCTTCAAGATAGGGAGGCAGAGCGCAACGCTGATAGTGCCGCTGAGCCGCGAAAATGCGGCGGCAAATGCTCTGCTTTCATGTGTGCTGAGCAGATCGTGCAGGGAATATCCCGATTTTACGGCTCTGAGCAGAAAACTCGACAGCCTTTACGGAGCGGCGCTGTATCCTTCTGTGCGCAAGGCAGGAGAAAACCAGATGATAACTATAGCAGCGTCCGGTCTGGAGGACAGATATGCTCTTGACGGAGAGTCAGTATCACAGGAGCTTGCTGAGCTGCTTTGCTCGATCATTTTTGATCCGGATATGACCGACGGCCGTTTCAGAGAGGAAAATGTCGAACAGGAACGCAGACAGCTTATCGAAACGATAGACGCAGAGCTTGGCGATAAAAGACAATATGCGACAAAACGATGCATTGAGCTGATGTGCCGCGATGAGCTTTATTCCGTGTCAAGATACGGCAGCAGGGAACAGGTGGAGGCTCTGACAAATGACGAGCTTTTCCGCGCATGGGAAAATCTGAAAAACAACGCTCAGACGGAAATAACCATGTTCGGCAGCACTTCGCCCGATAAGGCATATGAGGGCTTTCGCGCAAGGTTTGAGAATATGCCGAGAAAACCGGTCGGCAATTATATAAAACAGATCACTCCCGATGAAGTGAAACACTATACTGAAACAGAAGAGCTTGCTCAGTCAAAGCTTGTGATGGGCTTCCGGTGCCTCGGCACAAATGACGGCAAGGAAAAGCTGGAAAATGCGCTGATGTCTGCCGTACTCGGCGGTACGCCGACCTCGAAGCTTTTTCTGAACGTCCGCGAAAAACAAAGCCTGTGCTACTACTGCGTAAGCAATGTCCAGAGCGCAAAGGGCATAATGATGATCGACAGCGGAGTTGAAACGGAAAATATCGAAAAAACCGAAAAGGCAGTGCTTGAACAGCTTTCGCTTCTGCAAAACGGTGATATCACCGGAGAGGAACTCGGCAACGCAAAGCTTGCTCTGAAAAATTCGCTGCTGTCCTCACTGGACAGCCTTGCTGCGCTGCAGTCGTACTATACCGCAGGAATACTGACGGACAGCCTTATGACTCCGGCTGAGGCTGCGGAGTATGTCGGCAGCATAACCGCGGAAAGAATTACAGAGCTTGCACAAAAAGTGCAGCTTGATACGGTCTTTTCTCTTGTGGGAAATTAAGGAGGCGGAAGAATGGGATTTACAAGGATCGAAAACAAAAGAATGAATGAGCATTATTACCGTATGGAACACAGCTCGGGACTTACGGTCATCGTATATCCGAAAAAGGGTTTCCGCTCGGCATATGCCTGCATAGGGACGAAATTCGGATCCATATATTCACAGTTCGATTTCAACGGAAAAAGAGTCTCTGTTCCGGACGGTACGGCGCATTATCTTGAGCATAAGCTTTTCGAGAGCGAGGACGGGGACGCATTTTCAAAATATGCGAAAACAGGAGCGTCGGCAAATGCATATACCTCCTTCGATATGACCTGCTACCTTTTTTCCTGTACGGACAGATTCGACGAGTCGCTGAAAATACTCATTGATCTCGTTCAGTCGCCGTATTTTACGGAGGAAACCGTCGCTAAGGAACAGGGGATAATTTCTCAGGAAATAAAAATGTATGACGACAGCCCCGACTGGAGGGTGATGATGAACCTCTTCAAGGGAATGTATCATAATCATCCGATCAATATTGATATAGCCGGGAGCGTGGAAACAATAGCGGATATCACGCCCGGAGTGCTGTATGAATGTTATAACAGCTACTACAATCTTCACAATATGGTGCTGACGGTCGTGGGCGGAGTTGATCCGCAGGAAGTGCTTGATATCGTTGACCGCAATATAAAGCCGAGCGCTCCGGTGGATACAAGGATAATACTCCCCGATGAACCTTACGGGGTCGTTACGGATTATACCGAACAGGCTCTGCCTGTTGCCGTGCCGCAGTTTGAATTCGGCTTCAAGGAGGACAGTACGGGGAAATATGCGACAAACCGTGAGCTTATCGCAACAAGCATACTGATGAACGCCTTTGTCGGGGAATCATCTCCGCTGTACAGACGTCTGCAGGACGAGAAACTGATAAATTCAAGTTTCGGATATGAATATCTTGAGGGACTTGGCTATCGCGCAGTGATACTTTCGGGAGAATCAAGAGATCCGAAGGCCGCCGCGGAAATAATAAGCGAAGCTGTCCGCGATCTTCACAGGAACGGTCTTGACCGTGAGGCGTTCGAGAATGCGCGCAGGGTGGTATACGGAAAACAGAGCGCAGGCTTTGATTACAAGCAGTCGATTGCATCTGAACTGATAAACTGTGAATTTACAGGCAGGAAGATTTTTGACAGCTGCGACGCGATCGCGGATATAACGCTTGAAGAAGTGAACGGACGCCTTGCAAAACAGCTTGACGCGGACAACAGCTGTCTTTCTGTTGTAAAGGGAATAGATGGGATCGCTGAATAATCGGGAAAACGGAGGAAGAAAAAATGTATCATGTCAGTTTCCCTGGACTGGGACTGAATTTTACGGTAAACCGCGTCGCCTTTTCCGTAGGTGATTTCAGCGTTTACTGGTACGGCATAATAATCGGCGCCGGATTTCTGCTTGCGCTTTTGTTTGCGGTGAAAAGCCTTAAACGCTACGGGATAAGACCAGACGATTTCTTTGACTGTGTGCTTGCAGGTCTTATCTGCGGAATAATCGGGGCAAGGCTGTATTTTGTCGCATTCAGATGGGACGATTACAAAAATAATCTGATGGATATTTTTGCGATACACAACGGCGGACTTGCAATTTACGGCGGTATAATCGGCGGACTCGGAGCAGCCTGTATCATTGCTAAAAAAAAGAAGATCAATATTCCGGCAATGCTGGATATCGGAGGAATGGGTTTCCTTATCGGTCAGGGAATAGGAAGATGGGGGAATTTCGTGAATCAGGAGGCATTCGGGACACAGACGGATCTGCCGTGGCGCATGGTCAGTGAAAATACGGAATATATTCCCGTGCATCCGTGTTTCCTTTATGAATCGCTGTGGTGTCTGACAGGATTTTTCGTGCTGTATTTCATCAGCCGGAAATGGAGGAAGTTTGACGGACAGATGTTTTTGATGTATATGATCTGGTACGGTCTTGAACGCATGATCGTGGAGGGACTGAGAACCGACAGCCTTTATACGCCGCTTTTCGGTCTGAGAGTATCGCAGATACTTTCGGGGATCATAGTTATCGTCGGGATCGTTCTTCTGATAATAAATCTCCGCAAGGCGGCAAAGCAGGCGGAGCTTCATACAGAATACTAAGGAACCGCTGAACAGATCACGCCTGACGGCGCAATACAGGCACCGGATTTAATCAGTGATACCAAAAAAAATAACGGAGGAGAATAAAAATGGCAGTATTGATCAGCGGAAAGGAAGTTTCCGCAAAGGTAAGAGCAGAGGTCAGGGAGGAATGTGACGCGCTCAAGGCAAAGGGCGTATGCCCCGGACTTGCGGTCATCATAGTAGGGGACGATCCTGCGTCCAGAGTTTATGTGAACAATAAGAAAAAGGCGTGTGCAGATGTAGGCTTCATTTCGGAGGAATATGCGCTTCCTGCAAATACCACACAGAAGGAGCTTATGGCGCTTGTCGATGAGCTGAATAACAGGACGGAGATCAACGGTATTCTCTGTCAGCTGCCGCTGCCCGGTCATCTTGACGAAACAGAGGTGATAAATGCGATCTCACCGATGAAGGACGTTGACGCATTCCACCCGTTCAACGTGGGCAAGATCATGATAGGCGATTATCATTTCCTGCCCTGTACGCCTGCCGGTGTAATGGAAATGATCCATACCGCAGGGATAGAAGTCAGCGGAAAGAACTGCGTCGTTATCGGAAGAAGCAATATCGTCGGCAAGCCTATGGCGATGCTTCTGCTGCATGAAAACGGAACGGTTACCATCTGCCACAGCAGAACGAAGAATCTTAAAGAGATCTGCGCATCTGCGGATATTCTTGTAGCCGCTGTCGGCAGACCGAAATTCGTTACCGCGGATATGGTAAAGGAAGGCGCGGTCGTTCTTGACGTGGGGATAAACCGTGATGAAAACGGTAAGCTTTGCGGAGATGTTGATTTTGACGCCGTTGAACCGAAGGCGTCATACATCACTCCCGTTCCCGGCGGAGTAGGTCCCATGACCATAGCTATGCTGATGAAGAATACACTCAAAGCGGCAAAGATACAGAATAATATCACGGAATGATACGGGGCATCTCCGGAATTGCCGCAGCCGCGGAGGTACAGATATGGCAGAAAAGGATACGGTTACCAAGACGCTTGAAGAATATGATGACGTATTTGCCGATATAGTCAATGTATTGCTTTTCGGGGGCAAAAGGGTCGTCAAAGAAGATGAACTTTCTCCTGCCGATATTTTTTCGCAGTATAAAGCAAGCGGAAATATCAGTATGCAGGAGAGAGATGTTTCCAAATTCTGGAAACATACAGGAGTGAATATAGCTTTCGTGGGTATCGAAAACCAGTCGAGTCCCGACAAGACAATGCCTATGAGAGTGATAAGCTATGACGGCGCGGCTTACCGCAGTCAGCTTAAAGTAAAAAATGACGGAGAAAGTCATTATTATCCCGTTGTAACGATAGTTCTGTATTTCGGGGAAGATGACTGGAGCTGCGGAAGGTCTTTATTCGATTGTATTGAAATAGAGCCGGGGCTGAAGCCGTTTGTAAATGATTACAGGATAAATCTGTTTTCCATGAAGGATATGACCGAGGAGTCGGTAAGTCTGTTTGAATCTGATTTCGGGATAATTGCAGAATTTTTTATGAAAATGAATTCCGACGGCAATGATATCACGTTTTCCGACAGACCGTTTGATCATCCTCAGGAAACGCTTGATCTGATATCGGTTTTTTCGGGTGACAGCAGATTTACAGACGAATATAACAGAATAGAATCCGAGAAACGGGAAGGAGGCATTTCTATGTGTGATATTTATGACAAAATAGAAGAACGCGGTCTTGAAAAAGGCATGGAAGAAGGCATACAGAAGGGCATGGAAGAAGGCATACAGAAGGGCATGGAAGAAGGCATACAGAAGGGCATGCAGAAGGGCATGGAAAAAGGCATACAGAAGGGCATGGAAGAAGGCAGATCCGAAATGCTGAAAAAGCTTACTTCGCTCGGAAACAGCGTCAGACAGCTGTCGGAAATGTTCGGAATGAGCGAAAATGAAATCGAACGCCTGCTTGCCCTTTAAGGCAACACCGCGCAAAGACCGCCTGACGAAAAAACAAGCGGCGCTGTCTTTGTGAGGTATTGCATTAACTAAAAAAACGCCCGATGCCGCAAAAGGAGGAACTGTTATATTATGAAAATACCGTTTTCACCGCCCGATGTGGGCGCTGAGGAAATAGCCGAGGTCACCGCCGCGCTTAAAAGCGGCTGGATCACCACCGGCCCGAGAACAAAAAAATTTGAGAATATGATAACGGAAATGTGCATGAGCAGAAAAAGCGCCTGCTTTGATTCATGCACCTCCGCTCTGGAAATGACTCTCCGTGTGCTCGGAGTGGGAGAGGGCGACGAGGTCATAGTGCCTGCCTATACCTATACGGCTTCTGCAAGCGTTATATGCCATGTCGGGGCAAAGCCCGTAATGATCGACTGCGGAAAAAACTCCGTACAGCTCGATTACGACCGTCTGCCGGAGCTTATTACAGAACGCACAAAGGTCATAATCCCCGTTGATGTCGGCGGAGTACCCTGCGATTACGACAGGATATATGACGCTGTCAGGGCAAAACGAAAGCTTTTCGAGCCTGCAAACGAAATACAGGAGCGCTTCGGCAGGGTCATTGTGATGGCGGACGGAGCACATTCCTTAGGAGCAAGAAGAAATCAGATAATGACCGGATCGCTTGCGGATTTCACGGCTTTTTCATTCCATGCGGTAAAGAACCTTACCACCGCCGAGGGCGGCGCGATAACATGGCGCCGCGATATCCCAGTTGACAGCGATGAGCTGTACAGGCAGTATATGCTGCTGTCGCTTCACGGTCAGTCAAAGGACGCGCTGGCAAAGACAAAGCTCGGCGCATGGGAATATGATATCGTCGGTCCGTATTACAAATGCAATATGACGGATATTGCGGCTGCGATAGGCATTGCTCAGATGAAACGCTTCCCGTCAATGCTGAAAAGAAGAAAGCGCATAATAGAATTCTATGACAGGGAGCTTGCCGACTGCGGAGTATCAATGCTCAAGCATTACGGCGAGAAATTATCCTCAAGCGGACATCTCTATCTTGTCAAGCTTATCGGAAGAGATGAGGATTACCGCAATGCCGTGATAGAGCGTATGGCTAATCTTGGCGTTGCGACAAATGTACATTACAAGCCTCTGCCCATGCATACGGCATATAAAAAGCTCGGGTTTGACATTGCGGATTTCCCCAATTCGTATGAAATGTACCGCAATGAGATAACATTGCCGCTTTATTCAAGTCTTACGGACGAGCAGGCAATATATATCATGGACTGTTTCCGTAAATCTATAAGCTGCTGAAGGATACAGGGGTAATTAATTATGAAAAAAGAAACAGATTTATAAAATTGATCTCGTCTGCATTGTGTGCTGCGGTGCTTTCGGGTGGGTTTGCATTTCTGCCTGCCGCGCAGGGGCTTTCCTCCGGAGCAAATGCGGCGGAGTATGCAGGGCATACGGTCTGAACTATGTTGAGCCGGAATGAGGCTTTTTCAATAGAACCTGTTCGGCGGAAACACGGAATGAACGGTCAAAAAATGGCAACAAACGGTAATTGTGATTATTTATATGCATGATGCATAAAAAAATAATTTATTGTGACAAAAATCAATAGTATTTTCAATTGACGTGAGGTATACTTATTTTATGCTACTCAATCTTGGTATGATCCGGAGCAATTCAGAAATTTTTGGGAAAATATTAAAAATCGCTCTCATTTTAGTATTAGTGCTATGGATATAGTTACTACTAATAATTCTACATTGATTGGAAACGGTTATGTTTGTTTCAAAGGAGATGTTATTCAGATAAAAAGAATATCCGGCTCACAGAGTCAAACATTATTGACTGTATATACTACTGATAAATCTTTTTCTTCGGATTATAGTTTATACCAGATACCCGTAGTTACACATTTTGGTAGTTCTGATTTATGTAATACTACATTAGATCAGATTCTACTTTATTACAATGATTATGATACCTTGGAAATTGAAGTTATTCACAATTTATAAAAAGAAAGACTAACTATTAAAAGTCAATAGGAAAAAGCAGAAAATTTCAAAAAGTTTTCAACAATCAGGATTAGTAAAAGATTGCAAGGCAAATAGAGCGA